>CAZJRI010000046.1:0-4486 GCA_964548025.1 uncultured Pseudomonadales bacterium | reverse complement strand
CCCTGGTCCTTGTCATCTGGAGAATTTTTTCAGATCGCAACCCTAGCACAGAGATCAAACTGGTGTAACCCCAAAGTTACAAACGGTCGTATTTGCGTCCTACAACTGCAAAAATTCACTCAGTAATATCTGGTCGGATCCGGTATCCCGGCAGACATGAATCCGGTCCGCCTGATTCGACAGCTATCACACTCCCCACAAGCGCGACCACTCCCATCAAGCTGATAACAGGAAACCGTTGATGAATAATCTATACCCAGTTTTATCCCGCGTTCAATAATCGCTTCCTTGGCAAGATTGATTAATGGTGTCTGAATCCTCACGGGTTGTCCTTCTACGCCGATTCTTGTCGCAAGATTAGCCATCTTCTCGAATGCTGAAATAAATTCAGGTCGACAATCCGGGTAGCCCGAATAGTCAACTGCATTTACGCCAATAAAAACATCGTGGGCTTCCAGTACCTCTGCATAACCGAGCGCGTAGGATAAAAATATCGTATTTCGTGCTGGCACATAGGTCACGGGTATGTCTTCATCACCAGGTTCAACCGGTACGTCTATTGAAGGGTCTGTTAGCGCTGAGCCGCCAAAACTGCCTATATCCAGTTTCACTACCTTATGCTCAACAACGCCCATCTCCAAAGACAGTGCTCTGGCAAATTTGATTTCACTGATATGTCGCTGACCATAATCAAAACTGATGCAATAGCAGTCATATCCCTGGTCCCTGGCTATCGCCAGCGTCGTTGCTGAATCAAGTCCACCGGACAACAAAACAACTGCCTTTGACGCAGTATCAGACACCTGCTCTACCTCCCCAGAGAATTTTGTGTAATTGCACCTGCAGGCGCACAGGTAAATTATCCTTAAGTATCCACTCTGCCAGCAATGCAGAATCAAGCTGTTCATGACTTGCTGAGAACAATATCTCGCCCACTTTCTCTTCGAGTGAATATTCACTGATCTTCATGGCTGCCCAATCGAAGTCCTGCCTGTCACAGATAACGAACTTTAGCTGATCTTTAACGCTAAGCTTGCGGATATTCTCATACCTGTTTTTTGATACTTCCCGGGAACCGGGTGTTTTCAAATCGAGCACGATAGAGACCCGAGAGTCCACATCCGTGACGTCAATTGCCCCACTGGTCTCAACCGATACCTCATATCCACAATCACATAGAGAAGTGAGGAGTAACAGGCTCCCTGCCTGCGCAAGCGGTTCACCGCCTGTCACGGTGACATACTTCGGTGAAAAACCAGCAACGGTTTCAAGAATTTTTTGCTGATCCAGTACCTCACCGCCACTGAAGGCATAGGCCGTATCACAATACTGGCACCTGAGTGGGCATCCTGTGAGTCGAACAAATACCGTCGGCAAACCCACAGTTTTCGCTTCGCCTTGCAGTGAATAGAATATTTCTGTTACTCGAAGATTGGTCACATTGATTAGCTGTTCAACATAATCTGGAATCTGATATCAGATTATGAATGATCTATTGGCAATTACCGACTTTCTCAGCCAAATAAGTCTCGGCCAATTTGGCAACCGACTTCCCTGACTGAGGATGGACAATCACCTGCTTTAACAAGTCGGTGGCTCGCTCACAATCACCCATAAGAAAGTAGACCTTGCCCAGCTTAAACGCCGCATCCGGTACTTTGCTATGAGCCGGGTAGAAAGTTATTACCTGCGACAGGGCTTTTCTGGCGTTCTCGTAGTCAGGATCAGGTTTAGCAGCATAGACTTCGCCAAGCCAATAGTAGGCATTGGGTGCAAGATTGCCATCGGGATATTGTTCGATGACAGCTTCAAGCTGAGCAATCGCCAGTTCATATTGGCGACTTCGGGTCAGCTCAATAGCCCGATCGTACATAATTCTCTCTTGCTCTTCCGTTGCCACTTCATCCGGGGGAACTGTACCACTATCTGCCTGAAGGGGATCTGCAACGCCTCCCTCGCCACTAAGGCGCTGAAATCGACTGTCCAGTTCCAGATAACGATCTTCCTCAGTCACTCTCATCTGCTGAAGTTCATAGGTCAGCTCTTCAACCAAACCTCTCAGTTCCTGGACTTCCTGTTGCAATATCTGCATCTGGTATTGCATTTCACCGCCAGAAATCTGAGGTTCATCGTTTTCTTCAATCGGCTGTTGGAATGGTATTTCTCTGCCGACTGCATCCACACTGCGGGATTCCACTTCAACAGGATTCGTGGCAGCCAGGATATCAACCGCCCCAAAGACTAAAAAAAAAGGTGCGACGGTCAAATACAGACCAATCACACCGTTTTTTGTCGAGCATTTTCTTATCATAAAATTGCCCGAATCACTTACCTCGGAGATCCCTTATCGATATTTGAATTCGACCCTTCGATTCTGAGCCCAGGCACTTTCTCCGCTACCAGCAACGGCTGGTTTCTCTTCACCGTAGCTTATCACTTCAATTTGAGACCGGGAAACGCCTTGCGCCGCCAGATAGGCTCTGACTGCATTTGCACGTCTTTCCCCCAGAGCCAGGTTATATTCACGGGTACCTCTTTCATCTGCATGGCCTTCCAATCGAACTCGAAGTGAGTTTTCCTGCTTCAATGCCCTGGCATGCTTATCCAATTCTGAATGACCCGCTCTTTTCACAATCGCCTGATCAAAGTCAAAATAGAAGACACCCTGTAGTGTCTCGCCGGAATCTTCGCCAAGGTCATATACGGTAATACGGTTATTCAGATCAACAGTTGGACGCTGGGGTTCTGAACTGCTGCTCGAGCGGGTATCAGATGCACTTCCAGTATCGGTTACTGTTGCATCGTCAGACGTGTCCATTGCCTGATCCTCCGTCTCATTGCTGGCACAACCGGTCACCAGCAGTGAAAAAATGCCAATAACCAATAAGCCTCGAACTCTTGTTACTCCCATGATTTGCTCCTATCTACATGCAATTAGTCGATTAAAACACAAAATAATTATCGAATTCACGTCTGTAGTTCCCCTGGACCGATCATTGCACAATTGGATTAAATATCTTGCGCTTCTTGGGTGACCAGGCCGGTTCCCTTACATCTCCCTCACTGGATGGCAAATTGAACTTTACGCCACCATCAATAGATACGGCAGCGAGTATACCCTCTCCCCTCACCTGAGTCGCATAAATTAGCACACTTCCGTTGGGTGCGATACTCGGAGATTCATCCAGTGCTGTTTCACTTAATACCGTAAGGCGACCTCTTTTCAACTCCAGTAAGGCGATATGAAAAATGCCATCCCTGCGATGAACCATCACCATACCACTGCCATCTGACAATAAACTCGCATTAGCATTATAGTCGCCTTCGTAAGTCAGCCTTTCGGTCGACAGATCCTGCAATGTTTTCTGGTATATCTGGGGTTTACCTCCCCGATCACTGGTAAAAACGATCGCCTTGCCATCGGGCCGCCATGAGGGTTCTGTATCTATACCATAGTGGCGGGTGATCCTGCGCAATCGATTGGTTTCAAGATTGAGTACATAGATATCCGCATTGCCGTCCTTGGACAGCACAATTGCCAACTGCTTACCGTCTGGCGAGAAGGCGGGTGCACCATTTAATCCTTTATAATTAGTAAGTTGCCGCCGATCTCCACTTTTAAGGTCCATCATGTAGATCGCCGGGCTACTGTCTTTTTCAAATGAAACATAGGCTATATTCCTGGCATCCGGTGACCAGGTGGCTGACAAAATGGGTTCGTCTGACTCGAGCACCGTTCGTACCCTCTGCCCATCAGCATCGGCAATGTTGAGTCGGTATTGCCGGTTTCCTACAGACCCGAGGGCAGTTACGTACATGATCTGGGTTGAAAAGGCACCTTCTATACCCGTCAATTGCTCAAACACGACATCGCTAACGTGGTGAGCCATATCCCTCAATTCGTTGGGCGTTCCCTCGATTGTCTGTTTTACGACCACTGATTGCTTAAACACATTATATAACTCGAAATGCACCTTGATCCGCGACCTGTCGGACTCAAGATAGCCAATCACAAGGTACTCAACATTCAGCAGTCGCCAGTCCCTGAAGAATACGTCTTTGGATTCATTGGGGAGGCTGAGCATCTGGTCCACCGGTAATGTATCGAACCTGCCGCTGAGGGTAAGGTCAAAATTTACGACTTCGGTTAGATCGAGGGGCAATCGACCTCGACTTCTGTGTGCAAAGGGCACAACCGCGACTCGCACCGCGTTATCCACCCCTTTTGTTACCTCTATCCTTAACTCGGCATGTGCGGGCCAGGAAACAGTTTGAAACAGAAAGAAAATTACCAGAAATCCAAAATACTTCATCTGTCTCCATTCTCTTCAGGTCGAAATACCCCATCCAGCCCCGTCACACGAACACAAAACAACATATTTTTTCTACAGCCTCAGGTCTTCAGGTCTAAATAGTACTTCGAATTCACGGTAATTCTTTTCGAACTGACCTGAATCCGAGGGAACAATAAATCTCTCGGCTTTTC
>CAZJRI010000045.1:23613-34411 GCA_964548025.1 uncultured Pseudomonadales bacterium | reverse complement strand
AAAAAGGATATCAAAATCGGATGCATGCCGGGTTCCTGGCGCGTATACGATATTACTGCTGACGGTTTTCATTCTTTCTTCGGCTGAATTTCCAAACGGAATTATCGTGCCGCCACTATTCCAGGCTTCACCATTCTTATCTTCGTTGACGAAGTAGTGTGTAGCAAATCCATCAAAGTTAAGCGGCGCCCACAACCAGTAATACTGTGGCGGTTCCGCCGCCGGATTAGCCTGGGCGTCAGCGGCACCGATGCTCCTGATCCCCCAGGAACGGTCACGAGTGCCACGGAACTCGCTCTCAATTACGTCTATTCTTTTTCCTTTTACATTGATCCAACCGGTCCAGATACCATTTTGCATCATTCTCGTTACGTCCATAGTGACCTGACTCCCAGTGCGGCGCGTAAATCTGGGTTCCTCGTGGGGAAGTGTGACTGCATTGAAAACCAGATCAGCCGAAATACCGTTTTCACTGTCGTCACAGGTGATTTGAATCTGCTCCATAGGCTTGATTATATTTACCGCCACATTGCCAACAGATGTGTCAAGGCGTTCCATATGCATCGCCTTTGAGCCCAGAACGTTGTGCTGCACACCATCAACAACGACGGTGAAGGCGCCATCCATGACATTAAGATATGGATACACACCCATTGCCAGTGCGAAGAATATTTCGCCTGACCTGTCGTAACCATTAAAGAAAAATCTGTCGTAAAAATTGCGATTCGCTCCGACGTAGGCGATCGGCTCAGGGGTCTGGTGCAGTGGATAGTCATCACCCTTGGTAAGCATGTTTACTCCTATGAGAGAAATTCAGATCAGGCATTATTCTATGAGTAGGGGCTAATTGCACCTCTTCAGCTTGTCGGCAATGTTCGACCCTGTATAAGCCTGTGGGATCTTCAGAGTTGAAGACCGACTCTGAGCTCTTCTCATTAATGCCCGCTATTCTGTTGAGGGATTCAGGGCTTCACTGACGGCTTCGGAAAGACGCTCGAGGCTTGTGGGAGGCCAGGCAGCATAGCGGTCATATCCTTCCTCAAATTGCGGAATGTTGTCTGGAATATGCAGCCAGTGATGCTTGTACTTTGTGAATATATGGGCATTGATGGTTAAGGCACGCAAATCATCGAACGTGCCTGAATCAAGCAGTGCGGTTGCCGGGTGATTGGTCGCGGAGGTATAGATATGACTTCTGCACGAAGAGCAAAGGTGACTGAAGCGATGGGTGGCATTTAAGATGGGTTCTTTTATCAGAGCGCCGGATACCAATTCGAGATCTTTCGCAAGGATAATGGTTGTCATGCCGAACGCGGAACCTGCTTTTTTCTGGCAGTTTTTGCAGTGGCAGGCGTGAACAAAAAGCGGCGGGTTCCGAAGCCCGTACTTAAGTGAATCGCAAGCACATCCACCTGAATATTGATTTCTTTTCATTCTGGATGCCACAACAAGGTCAGGCTCCTGCATCCTGGAATGCTTTTACATACTTCGCCGTGCCCGATTGCCCGGCGAGGCATTCTGTCAGCAGCTCCAGGTGCATGAATGCATCTGTCGCACCATATTCGTTACCGATATGAGATGCCACGAAACCGAATCGCTGGTAGTAGGCTGGATTACCAAGCAGAAACAGCGCAGCAAGGTTAATATTGGCACTTTCTTCAATCATGGCCTTCATTAACAAACCGCCGATTCCGCTTCGTTGCCTCTGTGGTGATACCGATAGCGGTGCAACACCGCCAAACTCGTATGAAGACGTTGTGCTCAGCTCAATCGGTGAGACCATGACGTGCCCCACGATATCGGCGCCATCGACTGCAACCATCGAAATTAATGATTGTCTTCGCTCGCGGATCAGACGAACGAGTTGAGGTTCCTCTTCGTTGTTATCAAATGCGTCACGAACGACATTGTCAATCGAGTCAATATCATCGGGAGTTTCGTCGCGTATGAGAATGTTCATGGTGTATCGGGCACTACTGATCACAAAGTATGTACTCTGTATCGTAGTAACGCTCTACGAAACTGGTTTGTTGGA
The DNA here is from genome assembly GCA_964548025.1 of uncultured Pseudomonadales bacterium. Lineage (GTDB taxonomy): Bacteria > Pseudomonadota > Gammaproteobacteria > Pseudomonadales > Azotimanducaceae > JAHRVQ01. Next base: position 32,376 of record CAZJRI010000045.1, on the reverse strand, counting down.
TAATTAGCTCCCGGCTGACAGGTGCAGAGGCCACGACAAGTTTGTGTTCATCGTCGTCTTTTCTCATGATCACCGCGATGCACTTTCCTTTAAACTGCCGGATCGGTTCAGAAACTCCCAGTACATAGGCGTCAATCTCATGACCGTCGCCAGCCAGCGTATCAGAAACAAACCCGTAATTGACCTCATAAACGAAATCGAATCGGGGGTGCTTACGACCAAGAGGTCGATCAATTACTACCACGATTTCTTGCCCAAGGAACCTGGTGTATTTTGACAGATCATCCACAAAGAGTGCCTGCTCCTGGATCAGTTGGAAATTAACTCCCTTCCGAAAGTTACTTTGCCATTAACTTTTAACGCAGGTAATCCTGCGACAATTGTCATCATCGGTCAGAATTTGCGCCTTCGATATCTGCCATCGTAAATACTGAATCCAGTCTGTATCCAAGCTTCGCCAGATTTTCATAGCCGCCTGTTTGTCTGTCTATGACGCAGATGATGGCAATTGGTTTGATGCCGTCTTCAGCGAGTTGATTTAACTGATCGACAATTGCGCCACCTGACGAGACCACGTCTTCGATTAAAACAACGTTCTTGTTCGTTAGGTCCGGACCCTCCGCATACTTGCGGGTTCCGTATTTCTTGGCTTCCTTCCTGAGAAACGCTGCAGGAATATGGGTAACCTGACTTAAAACTGAAACCACCGGTATGCCGCCCATTTCAAGTCCCGCCAGAATATCCGTGTTAGCAGGCACCAGTTGCGCCATCTCTGTACAGATTGCGTGCAGGAGTGCCGGGTCTGATTCGAACAGGAATTTGTCGAAATAAGTGTTCGAAATCTTCCCTGAACGGAGCTGAAATTCGCCTTCGAGTTGGGCACAGTCTTTTATTCGAGACGCCAATGCTTGCTTATCGTTCATTAATCAGGTTCCAGGTTGAATCATTTGATGAAAAACAACTCAACATGGGGCTATAGATGAGTGTATGAGATTGCTTCGTGCACTGATTCCGTATCCCTGAAGAAGACCTCGTCTTCATGTTTGATCCTCCCCTTTATTAAGGTGTCTGGGTGAACTGAGGTGCATTGTCGCCGATGATTTCCCAATGTGGTTTGTTTTCTACCCAGATATGCCCTCGAACACCAACTTCGGGATCCTCATCCATCAGACCTGCCGGAATTATCCACATCTGATCAGGAATCAGTCGTGGTAGGGGAGACCCACAGTCCTTACAGAATACAGATTGCCAGCCATCGGGCATCGAGTAAATCTTTATGTGATCCTCACCACTTATCCAGTTCATATTGTCTGGCTGAATCCAGAATACTGCATTTGATCCTGTTCCTGACACCTTCCTGCATTTCGTGCAGTGACATTTTCCCACTGTGCCTGGTGCGCCGACAATTTCGAATATACAATTACCACAAAGACAACTGCCTCTCATGTGATACTCCTTGTCTCCATTTTTTAGTCAATCGGACTGATTCTTAGATTCGACATTTTCTGCAATATTATTGACTGCTTCGATGCGATGACCATCCGGGTCGATGATGAATGCGGCATAGTATTCTGGTCCATATTCCTCACGCAAACCGGGAGGACCGTTATCTGTGGCACCAGACTTCAGAGCTCTCTCGTGGAATTGATCAACTGCTTTACGACTCGGCGCCGAAATGGCGAGGTGAAAGCCCGGTCCTGAAGGTGTGATGACCTCTGACTTAACGATTAGAAACTTGTCCTTCCCGTCCTCCACACCGTAGCCAGTGTAGTCCTCGCCGCTACAGACTCGACGGTAGCCGAGTGCATCGAGAGCATCATCATACAACTTTGTGGATCGCTTCAGATTAGATACTGGAAACGAAATATGATGGAGCATACCAGCGTCTCCTGTCATCTGGTCAGGCGGAACATTGTAAAGCGAGCTAAGCCAGAGTTCGAAAACATTAACCTAAACGCATGATTGATTGAGAAGACAGTCATGACTACTGATTGTCAATTTCGTGCTGCAATCGCTCCAGTTCATCCAGCACCATGATAAATTTCTTCCCGAAATCGGTCACTTCATATTCTACCCGGGGTGGTACCTCATTAAATGAATGACGTTTCAGAATCCCAAAGCCGACATTCTTTCTCAAACACTCATTGAGTACCTTGGTGGTCAGCCCCTCTGTGCTTTTAACCATTTGCCCTGGTCTGTTGATGCCTTCCGAGAGTAGTTGATAGACAGTCAGCGACCATTTGCAGCCGTAAATGGTTTCGACCATACGAGCACTTCGTTCAGGAGCAGATTTTCTTGAAAATTTATTTTCCTTATTTATCATCAACTTGTACCGACAAGTACCCAGGGTACTGATTCGTGCCTGATTTTCAAAAGGTTAATGATTCGCCTAAGCTGCGTCCAGAACTAATAAGCAGGAAGTTCACAGTAATGGAACCATGTCCCTGGCAAAGACTCAAAATGGATCAACCGACCATGCAGAGGAGGAGATTGTCATGCTGAATATGAATATTAGCGAGCGGGTCGTCATCAATACAGATAGTGAAAACTGGGTTGCCAGCCCACGCCCAGGCGTCTGGCGAAAACCACTGGCAAGGGAGGAAGCGGAAAGCGGACATGCCACCAGTATCGTGAAATATGAACCCGGTTCCAGTTTTCAGAGACACGGGCATCCCCTTGGTGAGGAAATTCTCGTACTCGATGGCACCTTCTCAGATGAAACAGGTGACTATCACGCTGGAACGTACTTTCGCAATCCCGATGGTTTCTTTCATGCACCTTTCAGCAAGGAGGGCTGCAGGATTCTGGTTAAATTGCATCAGTTTGATATCGGTGACAGTCAGCATATCTGCATCGAAACAGAGTCTGCCACCTGGGAGAAGGGTAGTGGTGATCTCGAGGTTTTAGCGCTACACAGTTTCAAGAGCGAATCCGTTTTTCTTATGCGTTTGCCTGAAGGCGTGGAGATACGAGCCCATAAACATGAGGGAGGCGAGGAAATCTACGTTATAAAAGGAGAACTCATTGACGAACACGGCCATTATCCGGCAGGCACCTGGCTTCGCAACCCGCCTGGTAGCAGGCATCATCCGGTTGTCGAGCAAGACACCGTAATCTGGGTAAAAACGGGCCATCTGGCTGGTTAGTAACTGTGGTTCGTTACTGATGTCAGGGTGGCCCCTTTCACGCAGTGCTGGTTAGGCAGATCCACTGGAAAGCCCCACTTAGGCAGCCCCACTTAGGCAGCCCCACTTAGGCAGCCCCACTCATCCCACTTGAGAGGCGTTTTTCATCCAATGCCCTGTATAGCTTATCCAGGTCAAAATCAGGTTCTGCCATTGCTTGGCTCCAGAGGAATCCCGTTTACAAGATCAGACATCGTGCTGGTCTAAATGAACCTGGCGAATCAATTCGACGCCTTGTTTGGTGTCAGCGGCGCTCCGCTGCCTTCTGGCATCTAGTCAACCCGATGCCCCCGACCATCATCAGCATCAGCCCGACAGCAGTGCCGGGAATCAGAACATACCAGATCGTGACCGCAGTCAAAGAAGCTTCGGTGATGAGCAGTACAGACACCGTGAGAATCCCTCCAAGGAGTAGGACGGAGCCGCAAAAAAACTCGGTCAACGGATCAGACCAGATACTGGTCGCCAGATGCGTTGATTCAATTTCCAATTCTCCCGGTGAGATCGTCATCAACCCCTTCCATTCTTAATATGAAAGAACAATTGAGACACATGATAACTGTTTTTGGTTGAACCGCGAAGGAGCAGGTTCGAATGGCCGAATGCGAAGCAAAATTTGAGTGCCTGTCAGGCGAGTTAGTCTGCACCAATTGCGGATGGGACTAACATCCAGCAATACGAGAGGAGTCCCGGATATAGTCCCGGATCGAAGAATCCATAGTGAATAACCTGGACTCAATACTATATTGACTCAAGACGTGATCTCAGATTGGTGGCGAGTTCATTCATAGTATGTTCACTTACTCGATCTTCTTCGGCAACACCAAGAAGGTTGAAGATATTAATGCCTTTATCAGAGTCTGAGATATCATCCATTCTGGGCACGATATGAAAATGTACGTGGTTGTGGCCAGGTGCCTCCGCGAATTGCATCACGTAGGTTTTTGCACAGCCTGTGATTTCCTGCAGTTGCTTTGACACTGAGCGGATTAAACTCCCCAGCTCAATCCCTTCCTCCTCGGTAAGATCAGCTATCGTCTCAACATGCCTTCTGGCAACGACAACCATCCAACCCGGAAGAGAGGTATTGAAGGCATGAGCAATATCAAAGAAATCTGTACGGTAAATGGTGTCCCATATTGGCGCTAATCCTTTATTTCGCCTTTCCACTAACCTGCATGTTTCGCAATTCACTTAGCCTCCTGGCACCTCCAGAATGAAACTGACGTCACTGACGAGTTTTGCTTTCTATTTATCAACTTGTTCAAAATGCGCCTTTAACAGGTTGATGGTTTTGGGAATGTTGCCGTGTTCAACCTCGCCGGTGAAGTATTTATTTGCCCGTGACATTAGATTTGATCTTGATTCTTGTACGCAATAGCCTTCTCCACCAGCTCAACGGTCGATAGGGAATTCAGTGAATCCTGGTTATGCCACTGACACATGTCCGTCGTCCCGTCCTCTTCGTATCTCAACTCACCGCCAACAATTTCAGCGCCGTATATAATTTGAATACTATGAAAGTCGTCAACATCACCCTTGATTGTGAACGAATTGATACCCAGGAGGGATGTTGCTTGAACGATAAGTCCAGTTTCTTCCTCAACTTCTCGAATCATCCCTTTCTCCGGGTGTTCTCCGAAATCCAGACCACCTCCCGGCAAGGTCCACCAACCGTTATATTTGCGGACATGTGCTGATAGACGGCATAACAGGACGTCCGCGCCGTCCTGGATCATGCCATATGAACCGATCCTTGTGATCATTAGTCGTGAATCGTGTGAAGTCATCTACTACCAACTTAAGTGATTGAAATCTGACGTGCTACTAACAATTATTATAAGACGCATCGATGGCATCCCCACCGACACCGATATTTGCGACCACAATGAAACTAGTGCCTCATATCTCTTGTTGGGTACCCGGCTCATCAACACTAGCCCTTGTAATCATAGCTTCAATCACATCCGTCTTGGCATCAGCGTAGTTCTGGGTATATTTCCAGATCTGGGCAGCGAGTTCGCGCTTCTTCGCTTCATAGTGGTCTCTTTCATGAGGATGTGATCTAAGCCAATTTCGAAAGCGCATCATTCGAGTAGTCTCGTTACATTTGGCGCTGAAGATATGAAGGTTCACATCATTTAGTTTCAATAGTCTATGTTTGTGCCAGTCTTGTTCCCTGATTCGCAGCCAAAACCCTATGCTTTCCAGAGGAGGGACGTATTCTGTTTCCTTTTCAGAATCAGGAACTTCGAGGACGATATCGATGATCGGTTTCGCCGCGAGCCCGGGGACTGAAGTTGAACCTACATGTTCAATCAATACTACCAGATCACCGAGTACGTCCCTGATTTTATCTTCTAATTCGTGGTAGCGAACCGGCCAATTGGTGTCATATTCCACCAACTCGATTGTAGAATTGAGTTCCTCCCTTTCGCCTACCGTGACCTTGGCAAGCTTCTCGTCCGTATATTGAGTTGGATCAGCCATTACGCCAGAGACCTTGTTGATAGTGATTGGACCTGGCCGATTTCTAATGACCAGAGAGCTTTAACGAACAGTCAATCTCTCGAGCAGGCTTGCAGTCAGCAGATCCTTGCTGCTTCTAACCTGAATTGCCAAATAGATGAGCGTTGCAAACACAGCGACTGATCCCAGAAGATCACCCATCGCGCCAATAGCATCCCAGTTCATCTAGTATCCCTACCAGGGATCCATCTCTTTATATACAAAGTCACAGCCATCAAGGATGTTGCCGTTTTCGTGGTTTGTAAGCCTGATGCCATCAATCTTAGCGTAATCCGTTGATTCGGTGAATCGTGAAAGTTTGAATGCAAGCTGCCTGTTTGATGTGCCCAGGGTTTTAATACCTGTTAGGCACCTTCACTTTTTTCAGAATCTGATATGAATGAATCCTTCAGAAAATGATTGCCTGTCTTTTCTATTAGATCATTTACGTGCTTTTGAAATTCCTGATTAAATAGATTTCCAGTTGTCATCCACCATTCCTGAAGCCCTGGTGCAGCGATATTTTGCTTGAGTACCCTGTCGACTGATTCCAGGTATGGGTCATCTGCATGTCCTGTTCCTTTATGAAGATATTCCTGTTCTGCATTTCGCATGATCATGTTGAACATAACACTTGCCTTCATTCGTTCAGGACCTTCTAGACTCTCATAGTCGCGAATCGCATTTAGCCAAAGCGCTATCAACGCATCGTCGCCAGCCATTAGCATTAAAGCATTCGCACGCTTTGAGGCAAGATCGCGAGTGGCAGCCAGTCGTGACTCGATTATCTGCTGGCGAATTTGCGTTGCCAGATAGAGAACAGATACAACCACTGCGACCGCGCCAATAATCTCACCAACTGCGCCTATTGCTTCCCAACTCATAATTATCTCTCTATTAAACCTAACGCCACTTTAACGCTGCAGTGCTCAATCAGACTTGTAATATTCGATTCCGCATTGCCAACAAGAGCTCGCTTGCGCATGTTATGCATTCAGCCTTTTCTTCATATCATTGTAGGCGAAGTCAATAAGCCTAGACAGCGCATCGGAATCGAGCGAGATGACGGGGCTGACTTTTACGTGCCGCATGCGTTTACCCTTTCCCTGCATCAGACCATTCGGATCATTCAAAAAGGCGCCTGCAAAAAATCCAACGTTGACGTGGGAAGTAAACACGTTCACATAGGCGAAGGGTGCATCTTCTATACATGCGACGGGGTATCCATCGTGTATCAGTTCCAATACGTCCTCTCCCGTATCACGCATTTCATTGAACCAGGTCCTTGCAATATGCCCTAATTCATCGGGTCGAGCGTCAAACCATGCGTCAATGCCCGGGTCGTGTCGCACGCCTTCCGATAGTCTGAAAAGCTCGTCCATGGCAGAGTCCTCCTCCCGAACCACAGTTGGTGTCAAAATCTACGGTATCAACCAGCGATACTCTTTGCGGCTTCACGAAGCCGCTCCAACGCTTCGTTAATCTCACATCGCCGGTCATCTGAAATATCCAGATCTCCCTTCGCCAGGATAACGAAATCTTCGAACGAACTTTTTAGCGTATCAATCGTCCAGGCAAAAGGATCAGGGTCGCTGATCTCAATAAACGGTTCGTCACGATATGACCAGCCGAGATGGTAGTGAGGTGAGACTTCAAAACAATCGAATCGAAGTATTTCTTCACGATCTCCATCAACGGGTCCGAATACGTGAAGTGCCAGGCCTTTGTCAATCTTTACATCACGATAGACCAGAGCAAAGGTATAAGGTGGCACCTGCTCCTGGTGGGCTGAAGATAGCTCAGGCGGATGGCCAGCGAATTTTCCTGATTTCATCGTGTAATCATATCATTGACCATCAATACCGGTGGCAGTTGCAGGTCTGAACATACTTAGGCTGCATTTCAGGTATCTCCGTTCGTTTGAATCTGATCAATCACCCGCATGAGGGCTGCCGCGATTTCACTGGGCACTTCTTCCTGCAAGAAGTGACCGGCTGTCGTTTCCGTGACGGGTGCGCGGGGGAAGTTTTGCTTCATAGTCGATAGACCCTTGGCCAGGATGGGATCATTCATACCCCAGATAATTTCCGCGGGAATATCCAACTCCTCAACATACCGTTCAATCTTCCTCATTGCTTCAGCACTAGGGTGATCCGGCCCGTCAGTGACCATACGCATTAGTGCCAGTGGCGCTTTAGCATTACCGCTTTCGAGCACAGGTCTGCCGTATAGTTCTGCGACATCCGGTGGGATTGAATCTGGATCATGCTGCATCTGATGTATTCGGTCGAATATTGAAAGAAAAACCTCCAGAAGTAGTTCACCGACTACTGGCGTCTTAACGGTTGCATGAGCAGGGGAGAGATCCATTTCTGTTTTAGGGGCGTTAAATCCTGTATTCAGCAGCACAGCCCCTTTGATCAAATCTGGAGACATTGCGAGTGCTCCCATGCCAATCGGCCCACCCCAATCCTGACCGGCATAGACCAGTTCACTGAGTTTCAGTTCTTCCAGAACGCGATTGATCCACCGCATATGATTGTCCAGCGTGTGATGGCTAGCTGGAACTTTGCTTGAAAAACCAAGACCCACCAGGGTCGGCATGATGACGCGAACCCGATCAGTCGGCAGTTCTTGAACCACCTTGCGGTAGAGAAATCCGGACGTTGGATTGCCGTGCTGCAGAAAAACCGGGAAGCCGGAGCCAACTTCGAGTATATGAACTTTAATGCCTGGTTCGACTTCGACAAAATAGCTTTTGTACTCTTCTGTAGCATATTTCACTGCGTAGTCCGGTAGGGGAAATGCTTCAAAGGTGCCAGACGGTGTCGTTACGGTACCCTGGCCTTCGGCGATTACTACCGCACCATCTCGTGTGATGACAACAGTGAAAACACCCCCGAAAGCGACAATAACAAGTAGTACAGTCAAGATTATTTTCTTCAATTTATTTTCCTTATTGGCAATTAAAAAAGAGAATAATTTCGCGTGAGAGAGCCGATAGTTTTAGAACATTGGCCTCATGATTCACATGACGGCTAACCAGATCATTAAGCTAACAATATCACCT
>CAZJRI010000045.1:0-23603 GCA_964548025.1 uncultured Pseudomonadales bacterium | reverse complement strand
GTTGAATCTCTATTGACGTATCCAATATCCCCTGAGTTGAGTATCAAATACCGCATCAGTACTAGCTACCCCGATTCATCAACTCCATTGTAACTGCTTCCTGTATGGTCAATGATGATTTTTCAATGGCGTTAATGCTGGTGGCGATATTACTCAGTAAATTTAAGTGTGTTTGGTAGCTAACGATTAACTCAGGGCTTTCTCGATATGCATCAAACAAGACTGGTTCGCCTGTTAATCTATTCTGTATACGTTTTTCTTCAAATTCGATGTTTACGCGTCGTAGATTGGGTAAGGCGTTACTTGAAACTCGGCTGATCCATGACAGGTTCTGTTCTATGTTAGCAAGTTCCGTAATTAGTATCGCTCTCAACTCATTAGAATTGATGATAGATAGTTCCCCACTTTCGAGCAGGGCTCTCAGGGTGCCTATGGGGACTGCCGGTTCGGCCAATCTGAAATCTGACCCTGAATTAACCTTTTCAACCAATTCTGGAGTAACCGGGTCTGTTGATTGCAGAACAGCCAAAGCCGCTTTCAAATTTTTGGTAAATTCGTTGTTGTCGGCAAGCACCGATTCAAGTTCATGAGAAGCGGCTCTCATGTCGGATTCAATCGCATACAGGTATGAAAGTTCCCGACTTCTTTCTTCCCGTGCTTCCCGCCAGTCATCAGCAGCTAATGCAACAGCCACACCTACGAATACAATAATAAATTCCGCGACAAGTTGAGAAACATTCAGATTCATGAGCATATTGAGTCCTGAAATACTGATGTTGGCTGGCGGCTGAAACGTTGAATGCTGAACACCCGTGCACTGAGCTTTTTGGGCGTGGTGAAGGAGCAGAAACCAACGCTTATGCTACTCATGCTATGTGAGACCACCTAACCCCTCCAGATCAGTTTTCTGGCATCGATTCAAATTCTTTTCTTTTTGATTCTTGCCACTCTTCCATTTTACCGGGTGTCTGCATTAGCTCTCGCATTTTGTCCATTGCTTCTAAATGTGCAGCATCCTGATTTTGATGCATTTCCATTCCATGTTTTTGACTTAGCGCTGCCATCTCTTCGAATGTATCTGCATGAAATTCCAGATCACATGCGCCGCCCAGTTGTTTGCAGTTCATTGTCTTCATTTTGATGTTCTCCAATCTTTTCTCTTCATATTGCACAGTATCTAGGTGCCGTGTCAGCGTAGCTGATGGAGGTCCCAGAGACCGAAGGGAACGGCTTGAATGCCATGTTACGTGCACTCATCAGGGATCCATGACTACTTGGAAGATTAAACAATACCCCCAATGGTATAAATCGTAAACCTGTGGGTCAGAGTGGCGAAAGCAATGACTCAAGGAAATTTGGTATTTAGTTTGGAGAATTTGCGAGCAGTCTATTCTTTCTGAGCGGGTGATCGAAACTATTCCAGTGAGGGCTCAGAGCGCACACTCTCCTTGAGTGATTTAGATTTGTCTGAACAGCGATCACATTTTCTGATTCACGTACTGAATTGGAGTCACATAAAATCCAGTTAAACAGCTGGTTGACCCTCCTGATTATGGGAGTCAAAGTGGATTTCTCGAAGCAACAGGAATAGAGGAAGTCCGAGGGATACCCCGACTGTCAGTGTTCCGACCCAAGGCGCCCATCTATACTTCATGCCTAGTCGTTGGGCTTCTACATCAACAAATGTCAGAAGCACAATTGCTGAGACAAGCACATCCAACCATGCAAATGCGCTAATTCTAGAGGCTGCAGCTTCACTTAGAAGTTGAAGTGGCGAAAGACCATTCTCCAACAGCCATGGAAGGAACTGCCAATACGGAAGTAATACTCCTGCTACACAGCATCCCAAATAGAAGTTCTTCATAGGACTATCCCTCCATGAAAGTTTTGGTAGATTTCTACTCTCACCACTTAACATCCGGTTAAGCGACATTCGGTTAAGCGATATCCGGTTAAGCGATGTACCAATTTGGATGACTGGTTGCTACGTCCGGTTTAGTGAACGGAACGCACTTCAACTGCATGTCAGGCATCTCCCTTCCCATGTGCTAGCGACGTTTCGCATGATGGTACATGAGTGCCATTTCCAAACAGTGAGACAATGCGTCCAGAGGCACATGAGCACCTGTCTCGAAGACGATAGCCCGGTTGCCTTCGTATGTCAGTTCAGGGTACAACGTTCGAAATGTATCGACGAGTGTTGTGCGGCAATTTAAGTAGATTGCGTATTGATCGGGAGCGGACTTTTTCCAGCCGAGTCGAATAGTACTGCCTGACTTGCTCTCACTGGTGAGATAGGCTGGTTCTCCCCACTTTAAAGTTTCCTCGATTATGCCTACATCTTCGTTCTTCGCAGCGACAGACAGGATCAGATCTCGGACCATTAGAAGCTGTTCACGGACCCCAGATGGGAATTCATCGAATGCGGATCTTACGGCTGGGTCTTTTATAGGCGACACGTGGAGCCTGATATCAGATTAGGCAACGTGGATTTTCTGGCACCTGGATTGTACAAACAAACCAGATGATAGATCGCCACAACCGGGTGATTGATATGAGCGGCTTCAACTGCATGTCAGGCGCAGGCTTTTTCACAATTTTCTTTCCTCCATCAGAGCCAATGTATGGCCGTCTGGATCTGAGAAGAATGCCATCCACAATTCATGATCCGGCATGGTCACGATCAAATGTGGATCTTGCTCAATTTTTGCGCCCCGGGATTTGAGTTCTGCGTATTCTGTCTCGATATCATCCGTTCTAAAGTAATGACAAACGTCACCACTGGTAACCGGGCTATCTTTCCCTTCGAGCATCAATCGCACTCCATCACAATCGAAGAACACCAGATTGTCGAACCTAAAGAGTTTCTGTAACCCCAGTGTGTCCGCATAGAAAGCCTCAGATACATCCGGGTTAGAAACCGGTAGTGCAATTTGTCCTATTGTGCTTATGGTCATCTGATTCACCTGGTATCTTCTTTTTCCCACACAGACACATGTGATGTGCTTTCATCCGTGAAGGGTTCTCGGTTCCACCCCCCATAACGTGCCGACAACGACAGACCAGCCAACCGTGCCATCAAGTCGAGTTCCGAAGGCCACACCCAGCGATAAGGGGCTGAAAATTTCCGGAAGCTACCTTCGTCATTCCAGTAGTGATGGGAATATAGAATCTGACCATTGAAATCGGTGTACTCGTCAAAACCGAAGTGGTCTTCGCCAATATGAAATGGACGCACACGCTCTCCACTTGCCAGATCTTGTAATCTCGGGACGATCAATTCGATTACAAAGTGACCACCGGACTCAAGATGGTCGGCAGCGTTCTGAAAGCAGGCAATTTGTTCCTCCTGGCTCGTAAGATTGGTGATCGTGTTGTATATGAGATAGACGACTTGGAATTTTGTGTTAACACGTGTACTGGCAAAACTGCCTTCTGTCGTACTGATCCTTTCAGCGCCGGGTTTTTTGCTCAACTGATCTAACATCGCGCTTGATATATCGATGCCGTGAATTTTGTGACACCTCTCTGCAAGTGGAAGAGCTACACGACCCGTACCTATCCCAAACTCCAGAGCAGACCCACCACCTGCCAGGGAAGCCAGAAAATCGACTATCGGGTCAAGGACCTCGGGGACAAACATAAACCGGGAGTCCTGGTCGTACGTGCTTGCAATCTTCTCGTCAAAGTAGACTTTATTCACAACACCTCAACTCCTACAGGTCAGTTCTTCTGTGCAGATCTTGAAACACGTTCTGTAGTAAGGCATGACAGAAAATACCCGGCTAAGCGGGTAGTACCTGTTCCGAATGACCGAAGGAAGTAGTTTCAACTTCATGTCAGGTACCATTATCACTGCGAATACCCAGCCAGTCTACTGCTTCCGCCATATCACGAAAGATTTGAAACGAAGGATGGATTTCGTCATCGCTGTATTGCGCCAGCATTCGACCCATACCATACGAAAGGCTCGAACTCACTACGATAGCGGCTTTAACCTTCGCTCGACCGGCAGGTGCTTTCCGCATGATGATAATCAACTGGCGGATCCCATCAGAAGTAAAAGCGACCTCAATGTCGCGCATATCAGAGAGCGTCCGCATGTCCGGTTCAAGCAGCGGGTCTGAACGCAGCGCCTTAATGCATCCAAGCATATCTGCATCAGTAACTGAACCTGATCCTGTTATTCGGATCACTTTTTGCTCCTGATCTATGGTGTAGCTCATAGGCATGGTGTTAGCCAGTCCTGGAATGCTGACGCGACGAAAGTAAGGGACACCGTCTATTCAATAACTTTAGCATTATCCGCATCAAAACTTAAAACTGATCTGCGAGTAGAAGTAATTAGCATCCCCCTGATCGTTTGACAGAGGGGCGTCGTCCCTGAATTCACCGGCAAAGAGGTGGGCCATACCTGATTCAAAGCGTATATTGTTCGGTCTCAGATCCCATCGCAGGCGTATTTCGATCTGGTGACCTAAATAGGAGCCGATATCGCCGTCTGAGTCCCTCAGGCCAGTTGTGGTCCAGGTGTCGCGATCAGATGCTAACCAGTAGGCACGGTGGGCGATGAATGTTGTGATGCCGGGTTTTGGCCTGAGCTGCAACCTCAGGCCTGCTGAATTCAAATTCGCTCTCGCGAACGGGCCATGAATACCGGTCGGGCCGAAGTCGAAGCGACGTGCTCCGAATAATGTATCAAAGCGTTCGGTGTCATCGTCTGTGGGGTGGTCGTCACCACTGGCATAGTCGTATTGAGCGACCAAACGAGGTCTCCATGGTGCATCGAAGGTATAGCCCAGCTCAATATGCTGGAAGTGGGCGGAGTGATCGAGCAAAGGTGCATTTGGTTGAGTTGAAAAACTGGAATCTCCAAACTGGAATGCGGATTCAATCTGGTAATCAAATTTGGAAACCCGGGCTGGTCTGTATAGTCGAATACCCACAGTTGAGAGTTCACGATTTCTTGTCAGGAAACTAAGTGAATCTTCCTCATCAAGTCCAAAATAGAAAAACTCGCCTTTGTCTCCCCAGCTCAAACGGGTGGCAAGGTGCAGTCCCCAGAATGCAATGTCGGAGTCTGTTTCGTCGACCTCATGGTCATTGTCCATCAGCTCGTCGCGTGTTCGTGGCAGGCGAATAACCGGCAGGGTATAAAATGCTCTCCACTCAAAGTTATTGTTAGATTTCCATTGCCAGTCAATGCCGGTAAAGGCATTTATTGTATTCCTGTAACGATTGCGTGCGACAAAGCGACGACTACCTACGTCCATGGTGAAACGTCCGACCCGCAGTCTGGCTCTACTACCTGCCTTAATTAGATCGTCTACATGCCATGTTGTGTAGAGTTGAAGGGGCTCCACGGTATTTACTATGCTCGAGCCTATCGGTGAACCGGCGTCATTCATCTCCGCACGTGAGTCCATTAACTCCCCGACCAGTTTCAGAGGGCCGCGTCCTAGCTCTGCCTTTAAGGTTGTTCGCATGACGAATATCTGATCACTCCCTTCTCGAGTGACGCGTAATTGCGAATCAAGCGTTTCGTAGCGCAATCGATGAGTACCGCTCAGGTTTAACCACGTAGGTAAATCCAGAGCCTTCTCCAGTCGAAAGGGTTGTTTCTGAGCGGCCTCTGATCCCGTTGAAAACACCAGAGTTACAATTGCCAGAATGGCGGGTATTTGTAGTTTTTGTGACAGCATATAAAACTTATTTCCAGTCTCTATTTTCTCTGTTCATTCAGGGACATATTCTTAAATCAGGAAACCAGGCATCCCGTTCAGGGTGAGTCCTCGAACTCACTGTTGCAGGGATATAGCCAGTTTGAATGAAATTAATCGAAACGGGAAAGTGGCATTGATGCCGGAAGGCTGAGATCAGCCTCCGTGCATCGGCGGGAAGAACATGATTTCATCACCATCCGACAGTGCCTGATCAGTTTTTACCATCGACTGGTTAACTGAAATCAGCAGGTTCTCAAGGTGCAGCATTTTTGCCCAGTTTTCACCCCTGTTTGAACATAGATCCTCGATCAGATCGCCAACATCGGCCAATCCCTCTTTCCATTCAATTTCTTCGTTCTCCAACTCCAGTTCAGTTGTGAGGCTTCCAACATAAGTTATTTTAATCACTGTTCAACACCATATTGTCAGGGATGACATGTCTATCAGATTGCACATGTCCTGGGATCAATTTCGAGTATATATCCTCGAGAATTGGTTGATTATAATTGCATTGTTCTAATTACATTGTTCTATTGTCGCTGCTTTTTTGGGCTATCTTTTTTGGCTACATCTTTTTTGGCTATATAGTACATTGATTCCCACTCAGGACCTACCACTGGTTAAAGCATTTGAGCAGTGACGAGTTCACCCTCATCAACAGACATGACGCCCATCGGCATACAGGCCAGACCGTCAGCTTCGCAGATCGATTCAACGTGGGCAGAACCATGAAATACACAAGGTACCACCGTACCCTCATCAGTCAGCGTGAACGGAAACCAGTTTTCACGACGGGCTCGTGCTCTGGTCCTCTTTTCAGCCATTCGTAGACTAAGGTTGCCCGGTTTATAAACATGTCCCATGAGCCTGAAAAGGAATGGTTTGACAAGTAATTCAAACTGAGTGAAAGCGGCTACCGGACTGCCGGGTAAACCGACGCAGAACGCATTTTCCGATACGCCAAATGTGGTTGGCTTCCCTGGTTGTACAGCGATTTCTTCGAAGAGCAGTGAAAAATCATTCGCCTTCATGATCCCCGGTACCAGGTCGAGATCACCCATTGAAACACCACCGGTAAGCAGCACAACATCGTTTTCCGAGACAGCTTTTTTTAGCGTTGCATCGAGAACCGCTTCTTCGTCCCTGGCTATACCATAGTAGGTTGGGGTGGCATCGGCGGCGAGTACCTGTGCGATGAGTTGATGGCTATTGCTCGTTCGTATCTGGGATACATCCGGTTTAATCTCCGGCTCAACGAGTTCATCACCTGTTGAAACAACGCCAACTCGTGGTTTGCGGGCAACTTTTGGTAAAACACAGCCAACGGAAGCCAGCATGGCGATATGTTGAGGTTTGAGCATTGTACCTGCCGTTAGAACAACATCGCCGACCTGCATATCCTCACCCTTCTGACAGAGGTTGTCGCTGGTTTTATCTGCGGTGAAACGAACGGTGTCTTTTCCTGCTGCTTCCGTCTCTTCGACGATGATTATGCAGTCAGCACCTTCGGGTACCATTCCGCCGGTCATTATTTTTGAGCATTCATTGGAGCTGATGGTTTTTACCGGCACAGCACCTGCTTTCAGAAATTCCACGATTTTGAGTTCATTGCCAATATCCTGCCTTCGACAGGCATAACCGTCCATCGCGGCTTTAATAAATGGTGGCATATCGATATCAGAACGAACGTCCTCTGCAAGTACCCTGTTTAGCGCTTCATCCAACGTTACCTGCTCTGACCCCAGCAATCGAGCATGGCTCATCATTGTTTCATATGCTTCTTTTAGTTCAATCATTACTGCCTCCGATATCCTGACCCATCAGGAATCTGTCTAATATAAAATGCGGTCACTTGGCGATGTACTGAGCATCGGCTGCTTCGAGACCGACCCAGACTTCTTTTCCACAGTCGACACCCAGTCTCTCCATTGATTCAGTGGTCACAAGAGCCGTCACTTCCAAGCCAATATCGATGGTGAGTTCTGATCCCAGTCGGGCTGGCGCCATATCGATAACCGTGCCCTGAAAGCAATTTTGAGCACTCGAATCTTCCCGGGATTGTGTCACGATCAGATCTTCACTCCTGAATACAAGAAATCCAGATCCTGATGGATCTGTGCTGAAGACCTGGAATGTCAGCCCGCCGCTGGCAAATTGAGCAACGGAACCATCACCATCGGCAGCCGATTGCAGGTCACCTTCGAAGCAGTTGCGAATGCCAACAAAGCGCGCAACGAATTCGGATCTTGGGTGGTGGAATACTTCTGCCGGTGAGCCAACCTGAGTCACTGTCTGGTTCTCCATAATAGCAACCCGTGTCGCTAACGCCATTGCTTCTTTGTACTCATGGGTGACGTGAATGATGGTATGTCCGTCTCGATGAAGTGATCGCAGGAGCCCCTGCAAATCCGATCTCGATCTGGTATCCAGAGACGACAATGGCTCGTCCAGCAACAGGCAACGTGGTCTTGTGGCGAGTGTTCTCGCCAGGGCAACCCGTTGGGATTCCCCGCCCGAAAGAGTAGGCGGGTATCGATGCAGCAGATGACTGATGCTAACGCTGTCTGCCAGATCCTGGATCCGTTGATTGATTTCCATTGATTTCAATTTTCTTGAACGGAGGCCAAAAGCAATATTCTGATGCACGGTCATATGTGGAAACAGCGCCTGATCCTGGTAAACCAGCCCCATTTGACGGTGTTGGATAGCCTCCCGCGTAATATCCTTCCCATCCCATGATATCTTTCCAACATCGGGTATGGTCAGACCAGCCAGCAGTTCGAGAAGGACGGTTTTCCCCATACCGGAGGCACCAAGCAGAACGAAATAGTCACCATCCTCAACCTTGAAGGAGACATCACCTAATTTGAAGTCACGCAGGTCAATGCCGACGTCTTCAACGCATAGCATCGTCAGGCTCCTTCGCCAGAAGTCTTATGACCACGAAAAAGATCAGGCATACACCGATGAATAAAACTGAAATGGGTCGAGCGGATTGCAGGCCGAAGGCACCGAACCGCTCGTAGATCAGTACGGGCGTCACAATAGGGTGGTATGCGACAACCACAACTGCACCAAACTCACTGAGTCCTCTTGCCCACATCAGCACGAAGCCAGAGAGTATGGCTCGCCAGGCAAGAGGCACCGAGATTAAAAAGAATACACGGGTTGGAGACGCACCGAGGCTGAGTGCCGCTTTTTCAAGTCTTTCCGGCACGGCGGCAAAACCGTTTCTGGCGGCGTTGATCAGAAAGGGAATGCTGACGAATGCCATGGCGATAATTATCCCTGCCGGACCGCCCACGAAGTGAAAACCCATCTCCTCCGCAGCACTGCCAATCGGTGTATTGCGAGAAATGATGCCCAGGATGGCGATACCTGCTGCGGAATGCGGAATAACAATCGGAATATCAACAAGTGCTACAACCAGCCTTTTTAGCGGGAAGTTTTTTCTCGCCAGCAGAAATGCAAACGGCACGGACAAGACGCCGAGTGTTAGCGTGGCAGCCATCGAGGTCCATAACGTCAGCCAGATGCTGCTGCGAACCTCGGCATCAACGGCAGTTTCGGTTAATTCACCAAACGAAGTCTGCATAACCATGCCCGCCAGCGGGGCGATGATGAAGAGCAGCACCAGACCGCCGAAAAAAGAAAATAGAAGATAGATCGGTTCAATTCTGGTTTTTGGCGCAAATGAAGGAGTCATTGGTTTTTTGCGAATTTCTTCAAAGTATCAGGAATCTGCGCATAGGTATCCGAGAACGCAGGCACGAGGGACGGTTGTCCGTTTCGTTCCATGATCCTCATTCCCTTCTCATGTTCCAGCAGAAAGTTGACAAACGCGAGAGCCGCTTCAGGATTTCTGACCTTGTTCGGGATGGTAACGCCATAAACCATTGGTGCACCTGCTTTCTTTATGGTCGTACCCGGTTTCTTGCCTGAAATCTCAACACTCACTGTTTTATAGATATCCGACAATGCGGGATTCTTGAGATTAATCTCGTCGGGCAGGGTCAGATACTTCAAACCGTGCTGACTCGCCACCGACCGGTAAATAAAAACAAAGTCGATTTCACCCACCTCAAGCAGGGCGAGTAAATCGGTTTCCTTGGGGCGAATGTGGCGCCTGTCCTTGCTCAGGATTTTGTCTGCAAGACCCTTGGTGTCGTAATGAAGTTCTGCAAGTTTTGATGTAAGTACGGTTCGATAACCACAGGGGTCTGAATTCGGGTCGGCCCGCCCGTAAGCGACATCCTTCTTCTGCAGTATCCGGAACCAGTTGTCGCTGCGGATATCATCGGCATAGCGTGAGTGTTCAGTGTAGGCGAGTACCATCTCGTTGGCTGCGAATCGTATATTCCATCGAGCATGATCGGGTATCAGGAGGTTGTCTATGACGGAGTAGTCTGCCGAACCAAATATATCTGCTTCTCTGTTTAAATCGGAGATCTTTCTCGCCGATGCCCGACTACCGGCTGCTTCCAGGGATACCTCTACATTGGGGTATTCAGTGATGAATGCCCTGGTGACCTCTCTGAATGGAACAGCAAGGCTTCCGGCATGGAAGATCATCAGATCACCCGATATCTCTGCATCCGCTGATGGTACAAAGACCAACATCGCAACCAGAAGTGTGAGTCCTAAAGTAACACCGGTTCCGGAGGTCCTCCTCACGGGCCATACTTTGTCCGGCATATTCATCCAGCATCTCCGATTAACTACGTACAACAAATATAACCTCTGTTTGTCAGTGATCACTGCCTGCTCCGAGTATACAGCCCGGTCTAATCTCGCTGGCTGTTTCTCCAGGAGATTGAATACAGATCATCTGCAAGAGGGAATATCGACAGTACGAGAAAAGGTACAGTCGATCATTCATATGGGCGGGAATTCTAGCTTGAAATCCCGCTTGAAACAAAGGTGACAGAGATTCCTGAAGGCTGTGAATGAGGGCTAATTCAATGTGGAACCTGATACGATTTGAGGTTATAGTCGATGCTGATATGCTTGATGTTCGCAGAAATAATCCAGCAACTTCAAGAATACATTTATAGATAAAAACGAGTTTGCTTTACTGGCAGTTTGCAGGTTGATTGACTAACCAGCCTTCACATAATTAAGACCGGGCCTCTGCAGAGGGGTTCTTAAACCAGGAGAATGAAATGAAGATCCTTCGGATTGATATGAGTGCTTTGACATCGAGTTTAGAGGATCTACCAGATGACTGGCAGATACTTGGCGGTCGTGGCCTGACCGCGAAAATCCTGAACAAGGAAGTCCCGCCGGATACTGATCCGTTGTCACCCGAGGCACGCCTGGTTCTGGCAAATGGTCCGCTTGCGGGTACGAATGCTCCGTCACTGGGTCGTATGTCGGTTGGTGCCAAAAGCCCGCTGACCATGGGAATCAAGGAAGCCAATGTCGGTGGGGTCCTGTCACAACAACTGGACAAACTGGGCATTCGGGCAATCGTTGTTCAGGGTGCACCTGCTGATGGGAAACTTCATCTGGTGAAGATCAATAAAGATGGTGTTTCCATTGAAGATGCTGAAGCTTTCCGTGATATGGGTACATATACGATGTTCCCTGCAATGCGGGAAGAATACGGTAAAAAGATCGGGATTATCGCCATTGGCCCGGTTGGCGAGCATAAACACAAATCAGCCAGTGTTGCGTTAAGCGACAAGGACGGTCACCCGTCCCGGCATGCAGCTCGCGGGGGCGTTGGTGCCGTTATGGGAGCCAAGGGGCTCAAGGCGGTCATTGTAGATGATTCGGATGTTGCCATCGTCGCCCCATCAAAGAAAGACGCATATTTTGCAGCGCTCAAGCCCTGGAACAAAATCATTGTGAATGACCCGGCGACCCAGACATTCATTGCCACGGGAACACCTGGCGTATTGAACCCTCTGAGCAAAATGGGTAGTACACCCATGAAGAACTACAGCGGTGAATCCTTTGAGGGCATTGAAGGATTATATGGCGAGAATATCCGTGAGGAGGGTGACAAACGCGGTGGCAAGATGGACGCCTGCATGCCTGGTTGTATGGTGAAGTGTTCAGTGATCCATAACGACAAGGAAGGCAAACATGTTACGTCGGCGCTGGAATACGAAACACTTGCATTAATGGGTAGCAACCTCGGTGTTGGCGATGCCGATGACGTGGCCCTTTTTGACAGAATGTGTGATGACCTTGGTGCTGATACCATTGAGATAGGTAGTGCACTGGGCGTAGCCGCCAGTGTAGGGAAATTCAATTGGGGTGATGCGGATGCAATTACCAAGTTGCTTGATGACGTTGGGACGGGCACCGGTTTGGGTGGAACAATCGCCAACGGTGTTGTTGCTACCGCAGCCGAGTTAGGTGTTAACCGTGTACCAGCGTTCAAAGGTCAGGCGATTCCCGCACATGATCCCCGCGTCGGCAAACCAACCGGCGTGACTTATGCGACAAGTCCAATGGGCGCTGACCATACAGCCGGACTGAAGTATGAAATGGCCGATGAAGGTGCTGTGGAACATTCCCTGCGGGAACAGGTATGGAATGCCACGCTGGATGCAATTGGGATGTGTGAATTTGCGGTAACAGGTGATCGGAAGCAAACGATGACTTTCGTTAAAGATCTGCTCAATGCCTGCTTTGGAATCGATATTACTGAAGATGATCTGGTCAATATCGGACGAGATACGCTTCGGGATGAGGTTGAGTTCAACAAGGGTGCAGAAATTGCCGATTTTGATCCCATACCCGATTTCGTTCGCACTGAGGTGCTGCCGCCCATGGGCATGAAGTTCGGCGTTGATGCGGATGAGATTTCCAAGATCTGGGACAATCTGGACACTGTCGACGTAATCTAGTTGATCATCTGATTTATCTGCCAGAGTCCCCAGGATTTCTGGCAGATGAATGATCGGAGAGAATTCACAGCCCGGGATTTGCGAAGCAAACCCCGGGTTTTGTCTAAATGAGTGATTGAAAAGTTCGAGTCATGAACCAGCGTGAGGTGTTAGTGGCCTTGTCACATGCCTGAATCAGACCGCAGTACGATATTTTCTTTGTTGTTCCCTACGTCCCCAAGGGATTTTCCTCATCGTCGGCTGGTGATGATGTTGTTTCGTGTAGTGCATATCATAACTGTCGGCGTACTGCTTGGCGGATTTGTCTTCAATCAATCCGAGGAAGTTCTTAACCCCTGGCTTTGGGGTGTTATTGCCTCGGGAATGGCTATTCTGGTCATTGATCTGCATGCCAGTTGTGCGATTCTGTTCGAAGGCCGCGGTCTGGCTGTTGCAACCAAAATAGCGCTTTTGATGTCGATTAGTGTTTTCTGGGACCAGCGAATACTGATCATGATCGTCATCATGACGATTGGTGTTCTCAGCAGTCATATGTCAAGAAAGTATCGGCATCGAATATTTCTATTTGGCGACCGGATAGTCCCTGATGAACGACGTGGCTGATTTAACTTAAGTTCGGATGAATCACAGATAAATATCGAGCCCATTCTTGGTGAAACGTGAGTCATCAACAATTGACTAATGCGCCCGGTTTCCATAAGAATTACGACATTGACCTGAAATAACCAAGGACCCTGCTGAAAGAAGGATAATCCTGTGCTGAAGGCGAAATTAATATGCGCGCTGATACTGATCACTCCAATGGGATTGGTATCCGCTGAACAAACCACTCATAAGAAAGTGCAGGCTGCGCTGGATTGGGAGCTGCCTGTCAATAAATGCAAAAAACCGAGAAGACCAGGTGCCAATAACATAGCCCTTGTTGACGGCGAGGGAGCCACCAGAAGTTATGATATAGACAGCTATGAGTTAGGCCGATACCAGCGAAAGGAAAAACGCTGGAAAAAATGCGTCGCAAAGTACAAAAAGAAACTGCTCAATGAATTTGAAGATCTGAAAAGCAGTGCTCAATACGGTATGACAAAGCAGCAGGCGGATATAGTCCTTGGAAAAATGGCCCGTTTGCAATCGGTTTACATGACACCTGATGGTGTTCCGGCAGCAGAAGAGGAGCCGCAACCTGATTAAGAATTTACCCGGGAAATTCAGTGCAAAAAAAAGGCGATCTATTGATCGCCTTTTTTATTTACATTAACAACTACTGCATAGTGTAGGTTAGCTCAACACCGTACATTCGCGGCTCGGTTGTCTGAGCGGTTCGTCGGTAGCCTTCGCTTTCACCGTGTCTCAGAACCTGGCGAATGCCAATTTCGTCGAGTACGTTGTTTACGAATCCACTGACGATCCACGCTTCATCTGAACTGGTCCAGGTAGCACGCAGATCCAGTCGCTCGTATTCGGGCGCAAGGTCTGCCGGATTCTTGAACGCAGAGAAATAGACATCATCGATATAGCTCCAGTTGCCGGTCACATCCAGACTGGCGCCACCTGCAAGTGGATAGCTGTAGGTTGCAAAGACGCTGGCTTTGTTTTCGGGTACGTGTGGCATAGATCTGCCTTTTATATCCCGCCTGCGATCCGGGTTGGAAAACTCATCATATAGACCACCCGGAATTGTCGCATCAGCACCATCGACGACAATGAACGAACCAGTGTATTCAGTATCGGTATAACTGTAGTTTCCACCTATAGTCAGCCGATCGGTAGCAAGCCATAGTAGTTCTACTTCGAAACCATAAATGTCTGCACCAGGTGCTGCCTGAACGGAGGCTGTTGAGTTGACCACTGCACAGGCACTCTGGGCGCTTTGCAATGTGCCACCCGGAGGGCAGGCCTCCTCGGTTGAGGTATGAATCTGCTCGTAGTCATACAGATAAGCAGAAGCAAATACCTGCAGGCTGTTATCTAAAAACTGGCTCTTATAGCCCAGTTCATACGCGATCAGCTCTTCAGGATCGAATGCAGGTGTCTGACTGAAGAAGGCCAGGTTGAATCCACCGCCACGATAACCAGTCGTTACGTTACCGTAGATCATCGTATCATCAGTGATGTTGTAGTCGAGATTGATCCGCCAGGTGACCTCATCATCTTTTCGTTTGCTTGCACGATGCAGCCCAAAGGTAATCGGTGTGCCCGTGTACCAGAGATGAGTGGCGCCAGTTGGCTGCAAGGTTGCACCGTCGATGGCACCACGTAATATGTTTGCCAGTCCGAGGCTCATGCCAAATGCACCCAACACACCCATTGTTTCGGCGTACTGGCTGTAATACTCAGCTCCCTCGACCTCATCCTCAGCAAAACGCGCACCGAATGTCAGGGTGAATTTGTCATTAATATTCCAAACCCCCTGAGTGTAGGCTGCGAAAGAGTCTCTCTCCGTTTTGTTGTTCATGATCAGATCAGTACCCACAGTGGTCGGCCCGTGAGGCACTGAACCAAGTGTTGAGTCGCCCATCCAGGTACCAACAGAAACGGTAATATTACCGCTTGGCGTATTTGCGGCTGCCGAGGCGTCTCTAGCTGTGTACAGTGTTACCGGTGTAGGACTTCCCGCCAAGTACATCAGAGGTGGATCACCAGGAATCAGACCGGGCGCCACGATGGAGAGAATATTGTCGTTACCGTGGGTTGGATCTGTATAGCGTGCGCTACCGGTTGCATCGTAGAAGTCGTAGCGCTGATCAATTGTGGCCTGATAGAAGAAGATCCCTGACGTGAATGTCAGGTCGTCTCCGACATCCCAGAATAGCTGAAGCTCGTGGGATGTATATTCAGCCTCGTGATTGACAAAAAAAGTACGATCCATGTTGGGATTTGCAGTACTGTCGTCATCTGTATCACGCTTATACATCAATTGGTTGTAGCCGAAGATATACTTGAAAGTTAATCCCTCGTTAATATCCCAGGTATATTCCAACTGGTTACCCTGTTGATCGAAGTCTTCGTTGTTCAGACCGTTGGTGAAGGCGCAGAGATCATCACCGTCAATATCATCCCTGTCCAGGAATACACATTCTGACGGATCGAGCGTCAAACCCAGACCAAAATTGGGTCTCTGGGTCGCCGGGTCGATACCCGGGCGGTCAAACTGCGCCAGGATTGGCGCGCCCGTCGTTGGATTGGTATACGTTAAAAGCTGAGCATTAGGGTCGAGGTAAGCAACATCCAATGGATCGGTTACGCTTGCATCGACAGCTCTGACGGTATGCCGTTCGCGGGTATAATTTCGCAAACCATCACCGCCTGGATGACTGTTTTCACCAGACAGCACGATTAAACCACCGCCATTTGCTCCACCGAATACACGATCAACATCGGCACGGTTACTTCGCAGATTCACAGTCATATTGTCGTTAATAATCCACTCAAATTGGACAGAAATATTCTGCTCGTCACCGCTATCCAGATCAGGACCAATGCCTCGTTCCTCGATCCATCCGTCATGACGACGTGATGAAGCGGTAACTCGACCGTTAAGCTTTCCATCAATCAATGGGCCTGAAACAACCGCATAGATATCATTGGTGTTGTAATCACCAACGATTGTCTTGGCAGAAAACTCCGGCTCGTCTGATGGCTTCTTGTACAAGAAGTTCATGGCACCGCCTACTGCATTACGTCCATACAGTGTTCCCTGGGGACCACGCAGTACTTCGATGCGGTCAAGATCCCAGAATGATCCGATGGTTGCGGTGTAAAGGTCTTCCGAATAGACCCCATTCATATAAGTCGCAATACCCGGGTCCCCTCCCAGGTTACGGAAGTTTCGGCCAACTCCCCTGATTGCAGAATCATATGGTTGAATAGTGGTTGCAGGGACCATGTTTTGGAGATCCGATTGGTTTCGAATCCCGAAATCGTCCAGCATTTCCGTTGTGAACGCAGTAATTGATATCGAAGTGTCTTGAACGGACGATTCTTTTCGTTCCGCAGTAACAACAACTTCTTCGATTTGTCTCCCGGTTTCTGCAGCCTGCAGAATAACGGGTACGCTTATCGACGATGCAGCAAGCAGCGTCAACCCGATGCGGGTGTTTAGAACTCCCATAATTCTCCCCTGATATTTAAATATATATTACAGTTTGTCGCTCATTCCCAACAAAAAAATACTGCATTTAGTGGGAAGCCAGCCCACCATATGCTGCGGGGATAGCAAAGTAAATACCGATTTGGAATTAGGCACTTCAACGTCAATTTGAATCATATCTGGCCAGACTGGGATTTACCCTGTCTAACTTCAATTGACAGGGATTGACCGATCTACTGCCGCTTATGATTACCGGGTTGCAACGGGTATGATGCAGACCGGGCCGTGCTCGTGCGGGCTGCGGTTATAAGGTATCTGAGTTCAGTGGACAGGATCTTTCAGGCCTTATTTCAGAAGAATTGGAATTAGGTAAGACAGCAGAAGTAACCCCATGGATGAGTCAGACTATTATGTTATCGCGCGAACCGTGCACGTCGCCTGTATTGTGATCTGGATAGGGGGCGTCGGATTTGTGACCACCGTGCTGATTCCGTCTTTGAAGAAGATTGCCGAACCTGGTGAAAGACTGGATCTCTTTGAGCGGCTCGAACGGCAGTTCGCATTGCAGGCCCGGATTGTGACATTGCTGACCGGCATCACAGGGTATTTCATGCTGGATTTTATACAGGCCTGGGATCGATACCTGCTTCCGATATACTGGTGGATGCACCTGATGACATTCATCTGGGTGATATTCACGCTGGTGCTATTTGTACTCGAACCGCTCTTTCTCCATCGCTGGTTCAGGGAACAGGCGACAAAAGATAGTGAGAATGCGTTCAGGTGGCTTCACAGAATGCACAAACTGCTTTTCTCGCTGAGCCTGCTGGCAATTATGGGAGCAGTTGCAGGATCACATGGCCTGTCTATTGGTATTTAGTCAGTTACCACGCTAAAAGAGGCGCGTGTCGCGCGAGTTTTGGGACAAGAACTGATTTGCTACTGTATGATCGCGATTCGGTTGGCTGAACTTAATTGACTTAATGAAAAATCTGTGGAGTGACAAAGAAGCGCAAGCCTATATTCATTCTGATCTGGCGCTTCGGGTCTATACGTCAAGACTCCTTGGGCAAAATGATGACCTCGTTTTGCACGGTGGTGGTAATACCTCGGTTAAATCAACAATAACGAATATATTTGGTGAAGAGGAAGAGATCCTTTTTGTCAAAGGTTCCGGTTGGGATTTAAAGACTATCGAAGAGGCAGGCTTTTCTCCGGTGCGATTGGAAGTTTTGAAACGGTTGGGCGAACTACCATCTATGACCGACACTGAAATGACTGTTGAATTGCGGGCTTCGATGATCAATCCAGGTGCGCCATCACCATCTGTCGAGGCAATTCTGCATGCTCTTATCCCGGGACGATATGTCGACCATACCCATACCGACGCCGTGGTGGCGATTAGCAATAGCGAAAATGGCGATTCGCTGCTCGGTGAAATCCTCGGTGGAAGTGTACTTATCCTCCCTTATGTGATGCCGGGTTTCAGCCTGGCTAAACAGGTATTTGAAGCAACCAGGGAAGCCGATTGGCAGGAACTGAGAGGCATCGTTCTCATGCATCACGGTCTCTTTACTTTTAACGATGATGCGAAAGCCAGCTACGATACGATGATTGAATTGGTCTCCCAGGCTGAAGACTATCTGATATCAGTTAACGCGTTTTCGTCGATGTCTGAAGGGCACTATATACCTGCAGACAATGACTACCTGCAACTCGCTGAATCAAGAAAGGTTGCTTCCGACCTATACGGGCATCCAATGCTCGCTGGGTGGAAGCGCGATGAATTGAGCTGCGGATTCTCGTCAATTGACAATATAGAAGAGATCGCAACTCGTGGTCCGGTTACGCCTGACCATGCCCTGCATACCAAACGCATTGCAGCAATCTTAAGCGAGAATCCGTCTGTCGGTGTTAACCAGTTTTCGAAGAATTACATATCCTATTTTGATCGAAACTCTGATAGAAGCTCTGATCGCAAAGCGGATGGACAATTAACCCGTCTCGATGCCGCACCTCGAATAGCAGTATGGGAGGGAAAGGGCTGTATTGTATTCGCACCGAATTACAAACGCGGTAAGGTGATTTCAGATATTCTCGATCACACGATAAAGGCGATCCAGTGGGGCGAAGCACTTGGCGGCTGGAAGGCGTTGCCTGAAGAAGACATTTTTGATGTTGAGTATTGGGAGCTGGAACAGGCGAAGCTCAAGCTTGCGCCAGACAGGAATGAATTTGATGGCAAAGTGATTGTCGTGACAGGTGCCGCTTCAGGAATTGGCAAAGCTTGCGTTGACCTGTTTTCTGAGAAGGGAGCCGTGGTAGCTGCCCTTGATATTGATCCGGCAATTGAAGACCAGAATGAGAATGGATCTGTAAAAGGTATTGTCTGTGACATTACAGACGATGAATCGGTCAAGAATGCAATTAATGAAACAGTCGGCATATTTGGCGGCATTGACGTGCTCATCAGCAATGCGGGTTCCTTTCCTGCCAGCACCAGGCTTGATGAAATGGACAGTGAATATCTGCAAAAATCCATGAATCTGAATTTTAATGCCCACGTAACTGTGATGCGCGCCTGCGTGCCCTATCTGTCACTTGGATTTGAACCAAGCATCATACTGATGGCTTCGAAGAATGTACCTGCCCCGGGACCAGGGGCAGGTGCCTATTCAGCGGCGAAGGCAGCGCTGACTCAGATGGGGCGTGTTGCTGCCATGGAACTGGGCGAAATGGGCATCCGTGTAAATATGCTTCATCCAAATGCTGTGTTTGACACAGGAATCTGGACCGAAGAAGTACTTAAGAGCAGAGCTGAAAACTATGGTTTGAGTGTGTCTGAGTATAAAAAGAATAATCTGCTTAAAACGGAAATCACATCCAGAAACGTGGCTGAGTTGGCCACGGCACTGGCTGGCGATAGTTTCTCAAAAACCACCGGCGCACAAATACCCGTTGATGGCGGAAACGACAGGGTGATCTAACTTTAAACTTGATAGCAGGCGGTGAATTACCGTCCCAAAGAACTGAATCAATAAGATGTCTGAAAATATGTCAACAAATACAAATATCGATCAAAAACTACCCGGGCCGCTGGATGGTGTTCGCATTGTCGAATGCGCAGTGTGGCATGCAGGCCCGGGTGCCTCGGCGATACTTGCTGATATGGGCGCTGAGGTCATTAAAGTAGAAACCCTGAAAGGCGATCCGGAGAGGCTTCAAGCCAGTCTTGGGGCGGTACGATTTGAAGGCATTGATGATCCTGAGTGGAGTTATCTGTTCGAGTTATCGAATCGCAATAAAAAAGGCATATGCCTCGATACTGAAACTGAAGAGGGACGCAAAATATTCAATCAGCTTGTTGAATCCGCTGATGTCTTTCTGACAAATTTGCGAAAGTCCACCAAACCGAAACTGGGCTATGACTACAAAAGCATAGCTGCGATCAATCCGACTATTGTACATGCGAGTGTTTCAGGGTTCGGCTCCGAAGGTACCATGAGTGATATCGGAGCATTCGATCCGATGGGTCAGGCTATTTCCGGGATGATGTTTATTACCGGGCCTGACGAACCCGTGTTGTTGCAATCAGTGGTATTGGACCAGATGACCTCGATTGCGGCCAGCCATGCAGTGCTCTCCGCCTTGTTTGTGCGGGAGCGTCACGGTATCGGCCAGGAAGTACACGTATCCCTTTATAGTGCTGCATTGTGGCTGACCCACTCAAATGTGCTTGCGACAGGCATCCTCAAAGAAAACCCGGTCATGCAATGGGACCGATATAGGAACACCCCTTTGAGAAATTGTTTCAAGTGTGCTGACGACAAGTGGTTAATGGGTACAAATCATCCAGAGGACAAGTTCTGGCCGAGGTTTTGCGAGATAACCGGACAGCAGGAACTGATAGATGATCCGCGTTATGCAACGCTGGATGAAAGAGCAAAGTATGCGAAAGAACTCGTGACACTTTATGATCAGGTTTTTCTAACCAGGCCAAGAGATGAGTGGATAGAAATCCTTCAGGCAAGTGGAATGATGTTCGCGCCAGTGCAGGATCTGAACGAAGTGCTGGTTGATCCACAGGCCGTAGCAAACAATTATGTGGTTGATTTCGAACATCCGCGACTGGGATCGATCAAGATGCCGGGTTTTCCTGTCCAGTTCAGTGCCAATGATGCGGGCACACACTCGGCCGCACCGCAACTGGGTGAACATACAGACCAGGTGCTGACGGCGCTGGGTTACTCGCCAGCTCAGATTGAAGGGATGAAAAACAGAGGTGTATTAGCCTGAATCAATCAGGCAAGAATCTCATTGAGATGCAATACTAATATTTTGATACCCGATAAAACGTCTCTTGACAACTTCCTGTCCAGCGGGTGAACGAACCCAGTCGATAAATGCTTTAACTTCACCTTTCGGCTCATCATTTGTCAGCAGGTAGATAGGCCGTGTAATCGGATAGGTTTGATTCTTGATACTGCAAATTTCGCCGTCTATGGGCAAAGTCTTGACTTGTTTGTTGTCTTCGATGAGTGCAATGCTGATATGACCAATAGCCCCCTCGTTCGCTGCCACTTCTTTTACAATCTCAATGTCTGGTGACATTTTCTTCACTTTCCCATAATCCTTATGTCGAAGTACGGCGTTTTTAAATACCTTGTAGGTACCTGATGTTTCGGCAGTCGTAAATACCTTGATCGGTCTGTCTGAACCACCGAGTTCTGACCAGTTGGTGATGGCCCCGGAGAAGACACCACTGAGATGACAGGAAGTCAGTTCCGCAACGTAGTTATTGGAATTGACAATAGTCGCAATGGCGTCGTAGCCGATCAGCGTCGCAACAACGCCTCTGTCGAGATAACGCTCATTCACAGGTCTTGCCACACCGCCGATATCACACTTCTCACGATAGGAGCAGATTTCACCGCCGCTGCTTTCCTGGTCTGTGTCGATCGTAAACGTCGAACCAGAATAGGCCTCTGCTGCATCCTGCATAAACTGACCTATCGTAGAAGAACCGGTGTAGGTCAGATTCCCAGCAGATGCCTGAAAACTCAGACAAATGGAAATGCATAGGTATATTCCAGCCATAATGGCTGGTCGGTTAAATCGCATTATACTTCTCTCCCGTGAAACTGAATGCAGATACGAATGTCTGCTACTTGTGACTATCATCCCAGTCTACATCCCCGTGGACGAGATTATAGTGGCAATGAATACAACTTTTCTCGTTTGTTTCGAGCATAGACTTGTGACGCTTAATGTCGTTGAACCACTCGCTGTCTGTCTTGTGACAAACCGTACATTTCTCGCTCTTTTCCTCGATCATCGTATCTCTTACTGTTTTCGCGAGTTCGATTCTCAATTCTTCCCAGGCTGGTATATCTCGCATGCTGCTTGAAATAGCATGAAACGGGCTCTCTCCCACGCCACCCTGATTGACATAAATAAACTTCCATTTGACTACCTGGGCAACGCTGTGCGGCTCATGACAACCTACACAACCTGGTCGAACGCCGAAGTCGTTGTCGTAGTGTGGCGATTCAAGATACTCATTGTATGGGTATGCATGGCATTCACCACAGCCCACGGTCACGTTGAAGTGACCCGGGTCGAAAAGCTTCGTTGGTTTGAAGTCTTCAACCGACGTGCTCAATTCACCCAGTGGCTCATATTCCTTCTCGTTGACGAATATCTCATGACAGACCTTGCATCCACTGATACGCGTAAATCGTGTATCAGCCCAAAGCAACGTTAGTAATACGAAGATAAGGGCAAATACAACTACCAGACCAGCAGCAACCATTAGCCATTGATTGTATGTCAGTCTTCTCACCCAACTGTAGTCCATTTTCTCTAAGCCCCTTATGTCTCAGTGCCTGCATTTAGCATGCTTTTATAGATGGCCATGTGTTTGTCGTTGATTGCTTCGATGTCACCGTATTGATCACCAGATTCGGCAGGAGTGACACTTACCACGGTGTCGTTCCAGGCCTGCACGCCACTGTCAGGATCGATTGAAATCGGGATGATATCGTTTGGGTTGACACCAGCGTCACGCCACCAAAGATTGTGGTCGATGTCATCGTCATGCTGGCTCGCCTGGGCGAATATGTATTTTGCTTCTGGATTAGCCAATGAAACCCGCCCATAGGACGTTCTACCGACTGAGGTCGATAAGCCGACAACTTGCGGGTGAATACCCTGCGTCAGCCAGGCTCTGGTAACAAGATAACCTGCATCACTGGCTACTCGTACGAGATCACCATCAGATATACCCTTTGCTCTTGCCGTCTGGGTATTCAGCCACAGGGGATTGGAATGCCAGAGTTCTGAAAGATATTTAAGGTTGGATGTTAGTGACAGCGTATGAAAAGCTATCTTGTATGTCACGAGCACGAACTGATTCGGGCTCTCCATCTTTCTGACCCTGGTTAGTCGTTTATTTTCTTCCCAACCAGGAGTTGGAATTTCAATCTTGCCTGAGTCTGTGGCAAACCCGTCTTTCAGATAGGTGTCATATTCAGGTTTTGCGGGTTTTCCTTTTTTTACGATCTTGCGGGTATTTTTATCTATCTTGCCATAATCAGGGAAAACACCTCGTCTGCGGAGCTTTTTAAAGGCTTTACGCAGTCCGTCTGTTGAGGAAATCTGGTTCTTGACCCACTCACCGCTATCCTGAAAATTCCAGAATGGTTGCAGCCCACGTTGACCATCCGGGTCCATGTGATCGATTATCTGTTTCAGCGCCATTCTCACGTCCATGGGTGAACATCGGTGCGAACCTGATGGCATGGTCATGCTTGCCCAGGGTAGGAGCGCGGTTGGACTACTGCCGACATCGTCACGTTCAACAGCGACCACATCCGGCAAAATGATGTCAGCGTAGTCGGTCGTTTCGCTCATGAAGGGACTGAAATCCACAAT
>CAZJRI010000044.1:0-34756 GCA_964548025.1 uncultured Pseudomonadales bacterium | reverse complement strand
CTCCGCCTCAAGTAACCTGGCACCACGCAAAACTGCGCCCAGGGCATAATTGCCTTCATGGCAGGCGTATTCATAGACTCGCTCGTCAGAACTCGCCCAGACATAGTCACCGCTCCAGGTCGAAGTCCACACAGAGGGATCATTGATGGTAAAACTGTACTTAAGAGAACCATTGTCGAGAGCCGACAGGCGTTCGATGACTTTGAGATTTCTGGATCCGCCTCGAAGACCCGTCTGATCACGAAAGTTAGTCGTCTCGATGACAAGGGTTTCTCCTTCCCACCAACCGATCGAATCACCCAGCCATCTGCGGATATCCTGGCTGATGTGTTCGGCATTCATTCGCACAATTCGGGCATCGTGAACCATCTCGTTCATGATCATCACATATTCATCCGTTTGCACCACACGCACAAAATTGTTGTAAAGCGACGGTATCATTGGCGGACCTTCAACGAAGCCAACGATACAACGTTCCGTAATGGGACGTCGCTCATGACTATCGTAGGGTCCCGGTCCGTCTTCATCTAGCCACCAGGCTGTACCATCGTTGCGCAGGAAATTAGAGAACAATTTGGCGTTGAGTTCACCGATATCAGGATGCATGGGAGGTCTTCGACCATTTGCGGGATCGGTGATAATCGAGGTTCGATATTTGCCATTGATTGAAAAGGCATTCTCGCCCCGGTCGAACCAGAAAACATTGTAAGCACCCACATTACCGGCACCAAACAGTTCCGCTTCCTGGCGTCTGTCTTCAAAACCGACAAGCGCTGACCCGCCGACTGCAGGTGCTTCTCTGTTTGCATCGGTGGGGGCATTACCCTTGTCCATGAGCGCCCGTTCCTCCTCTGCGATACGTTCGACTTCTTCGCGAGTAAGGTACAAACGATTGCCATATTGCGGTGGTCGTTCAAGTGGTGTGAGCGTTGCCGCGTCATAAATACCAGACAGGTTGGGTCTGGTGTCTGACGAGGATGCTATGTCTGGACTCTCCGTCCGTGTGGTCGAACAGGCGGAAATCGCCAGCAGGCTACAACATGAAATAACGGTGCGAATTCTCATTGGGTATACGCTCCCTTGTTATTCAAGTGATCAGGAAGAATAAACCACAGATTCTTAACTACGGTCAAGTCTGGCTGTCAAGCAGCCTGATGGACAACTTTTCTGTCAAGCAAGTCATTGATTTCGGTCTGACCCAAACCCAGATCCAGCAATACTTCAGACGAATGTTCCCCCAATCGGGGCGGTGGCGTCGCAGGTGCGGTCGGCTGCTCGTCAACGGTGAATCCTGCATTCAAAAAAGTGAGACCATCAGGCATACCCGGCACGTCATCCAATCTTGTCAGACTCCCTCGATGGGCTAACTGTGGGTTCTCCAGCACCTCAGGGGGAGTTTTTGCCTGTCCCACAGGGACACCAGCATCACTCAAGAGTCCGTCCCAGTAGTCAGCGGTCTTAAGCGAAAAGATATCAGCAAAGATCTTTCTTAATTCTTTCCGGTTCTCAAATGCAGCACCTGGTGTACCAAATTTCTCATCAGCAAGTAAATCAGATCTGTTTACCGCTTTGGCAAGTCGCTCGAAGAGCCGATGGTTATTAGCATTTACCATGAGATATTTATTATCCGAGGTAATGAAAGTACCAGCCGAACCCTGAGCAGCGAGTGGATCAGGACCAACCCGCGGACCAACCCTGCCAGTTGCAAGGTAGTTGTAGTAATTGAGCCCCATCAAAGTCATGCACGATTCGAGCATGGAGACATCGAGAAAACTGCCTTCCCCGGTTCTCTCCCTCTTAAATAACGCGGCGTTGATGGCGGAGCTTGCGATGACTGCTGTACCGGCATCGGCAACGGCAAAACCAATCCTTACGGGTTGCTCCGGCGTTCCAGTTGCCATGAACATACCGGATTCTCCCTGCACCAGGTGATCAAAGGCAGGACGTTCACTCTGGGGACCCGACCGACCGTAACCCGATATCTGGCAATAAATGATATCCGGTCGGATGGATTTGATCGTTTCAAAATCGATCTTCAATCGCTCCGGGGTACCTGGGCGCATATTGATGACAACCACATCGACCCTGGCTACCAACTTGTGAATGATTGCCAGCCCTTCAGTTGATTTCAGATCTACAGCCAATGACTTTTTACCACTGTTCTGGCCAAGGAATCCGGGGGAAATCCCAGGTTCCAACTGCAAGCCCATGCCGCGCATCTGATCACCTCCGTCAATGGATTCGACTTTAGTGACCTCCGCGCCCATGAGAGCCAATTGATAAGTGCACAAAGGTCCCGCGTGCACATGAGTAAAATCCATCACCCTTATCCCGTCCAGTAAATCAGCCAAATGATCAGCTCCTTTTTATTAACGCTGCAATCATAAACTGCCACACCAGTTCCTGCGACCGTGTCTCCGTCAGATCTTTCAGTGCGCCTATCAGACACCCGTATCATATCCCTTGAATCAGAATTCCATGATGACTAAGCTGATCACAATCAGAATAACAATCATTGAGGCCGCTATGACCCGGCGCCCTAACAACCCTCAAAATTGGTGTACAGGTAAATGAGCGGCAGCAATAAAGCCAATCAGCGGTATTAACATTGAAGTATTATAAGAATCTGATAATCCCTGCTGTTATTTTCGTCTTCGTCTTTCTGCTGTACCTGATTTCAATGCCGCGTTCTATAACACTGATCGACGCCGGGTTATTTCAGATGGTATGTAGCGATAATGGTCTGGCTCATCCTTCTGGTTTTCCTGTCGCAACGCAACTGTGTCATGTTTTTTCCTTACTGCCGCTTCCCGGTGTCCTGCCTGGCAATATCTTCAGCGCATTCTTCGGTGCTTTGACTGTAAGCCTGTTCTATCTCTTCTGTTTACAGATCGAACTAAACAGGGTTGATTCGTTAGTCGCTGCAAGCCTCGTTGCAGTATCCGGCATCTTCTGGTCTCAGGCTATTGTCATTGAAGTCTATACGCTACATACATTTGCCCTCGTCACGATGATGATTTTGTGCCGTCTTTATCTAAGGTCGAATGACCTCAGGTATCTATTGCTTCTGATTTTTACAACCGCTCTGGCACTGACAAATCACTGGCCGCTGGTACTGATCTGCGGGCTTTCAATGGTTGCACTATTTTGTCCTGCGCTTATCTCCCAGCCACGGCACCTCTTGAACGCAAAAGTGATCATACCAGGCCTCTTTGCACTTGCTCTCGGACTCTCACCTTATCTACTTCTTTTAACCAAAAACGATCACTATATGCTGACACATGGGCCGATCAATTCCTGGGCAGAATGGCTGGGCTATATCACTCGACAGTCCTATGACTATACCTTCGCCGGAGACAAGGACTTGTCCCTCGAGTACCTTTGGTGGCTTCCACTTCAGTCGTTCACGCAGTTCAGTTACCTGGGATTGATATTGATTCCATTGGGGATGATTCGATCAATATGGGATCTCAAACCCTCAGTGTCTTTAGCCCTGATCCTTCTGTGGGCAGGTAACTGCTTCATTCTACCGCTACTAACCAGCTATCCTTTCGGATACGGCATGCAATCCATCCTTGTCACCTGGATCTTATCAACCAGTTTTAGCTGTGCCTTGTGGCTAACAATTGCACTGAGATTTTTAGCCAGACAAATACCGACAAAATCGGACCGGATCATGCCACTTGTTATTTATCCGGCAATTCTCCTGATTGTTGCATTCAGCAATTCAGAAACGAGTTTTCGCGCCAGCGAAACCCTTGTCGATCAGTATGCCCGATTACTACTTCAGTCCCTGGACAAAGACGCAGTGCTAATCGTTGAGGATGACAACCAGACAGGACCAATTGGCTATCTTCACCATATTGAAGGTGTCCGGCCTGACGTTGAGATCAGAAGTGCAAACAACATTTTATTTGGCAATCGGCTGATCTCTCCACATCGTTCAACAGAAGATCAGGTTCAAGTACTTGATGAATTCATCCGCAATGCTGCACGTCCGGTGTATTTCATTTCAAACAGGGAACTACCGGCGACAGACTATGGGTTGTATTTCAAATACAACGAGTCTGGTTCAGAATTTAAGATAGATCCAACAGTCGATGTATACCTGTCGGAGCTCGTACTGAAGAAAGCCACCGGGCAGACAAACGACCCAATGACTCGCCTGCTGATTGATGAAGTCATTTATGGTTATGCTCGACAGATAGTCGGTATGGGGATCACCGGCCAGAACCATTCAACGGCATTCAGTCAGAAATTACAGAATGTTATGGGCACACTTCAGGGAAAAATCTGGCTTCTGCATCATATACTTGGTGCCAACAGGGAAAGTGCGGACAAAGCAACGCTGCTTGAAATTGCCCGGGCAGGTGAAGACCAGATAAATAGTTCTACAGCACAAACTGCCTCTTCCAGGTTTTTTCAGTATGTGGCAGAAGTGTGGGCATTGGCACCAGCGAATCTTGACCAGTCTTTCTACTACTACCAGAAAGCAATCAGCTATCAGATGAATGATGAGATCTGTAAATCATCATCCAGGATTCTCAGCGAAGAGATGAACCGGAGACTCGGATGTGGCTGAATCCAACCGGGAATTTCACTCATGCCGCAGCGCAAAAATCGGACTGGTTCGCGCAACTCGATAGGCATGGGCAGCAATCGTTAACCATGCAAGCAGGACTGTTATCAATGCGGCAACAACCGAAATGCCCACAAACCAGGGCAACAGCTCGATTCTGTGACTGAACTCGGTTAACCATCGGCTGATCGCCAACCAGCAAACAGGCCAGGCGACTATATTCGCAAGAAAAACCGGTTTCGAGAATTGAGTCAATAAGAGTGCGATGATCTGTGATGGGGTTGCACCCATGACTTTTCTAATGCCGATTTCCCTCGTGCGACCCGTGATTGTAAAAGATGCCAGTCCAAACAATCCTAAACAGGCAATCAGAATGGCAAGTCCTGTAAACATCGCAAGAAGCGTACTCTGAATTTCCTCCTCACGATATTGATCTGCAATATTGTCCCTCAGATGTTGAACCTGAATCTGCTCTCGTGGAAACATCTTTTTTAACTTGGTTTCAATTTCTTCACTGACGACCTGGATTTGATCTTTTTCGTATGTCACCAACAGATTCGTTATATCAGCCGGTATAAACATGAATATCTTGGCATCTACCAGGTTCCTTGGCGAGCCAAAGTGAGTATCTGGCGTCACTCCCACTATCGTGCTGACGATCTGGTTGTTGCTACCCCGAAAATAGGATTTACCAATTGCGTCTTCCGGCGAGTTGAATCCGAGCTTTTGTACTGCTGCCTCATTAATAACCACGTTGACTGACTGTTGTTGTACAGAATCAGGTTCGTCGATAAATACAGTTCTGTCATTTGAATGAGATTCATCAAGCAGACGACCAGCGACAGGTTTAACATCAAATTGCTGAAAAAAGCTCGGGTATACTGATCTATAGAAAATGATGACACGTTCATCTATTCCAGGGACTTTCAACGACAGTCCGACATTCTGACCATCTCCCGGACTAAAACTGGAAAGACTCGTTAGAGTTACCCCCTGAATGCCGTTAACAACATTCTGTACGGTTTCTGCAGCCTCCTGGATTCGCTGCCCACCAAGCCCTCTCACAGCCAGCACGTTGCCGTTCTCGTAACCCAAATCTCGAGTTCGAGCATGATCCGTCTGTATGTAAATCAGTAGTGTGACAATAATAAGACCTGCTGAAATGCTGAACTGAAGCAGAACCAGCAAAGTCCTGAGATTACTTGTCTTCCCGGCTTTTGACTGGTTGGACTGAAGAATCGCGCCGGGCCTGAATCCCGACATGATGAATGCAGGATGAAATCCGGCAAAAATACCAACAATCACTGTAAGCGCCACTACTACGAGCAATGACCGGGGTTCCAACAATGCATAGGTGGTTAACTCTCTATTGGTGTAATT
This sequence comes from uncultured Pseudomonadales bacterium, assembly GCA_964548025.1. Lineage (GTDB taxonomy): Bacteria > Pseudomonadota > Gammaproteobacteria > Pseudomonadales > Azotimanducaceae > JAHRVQ01. The sequence continues at coordinate 28,797 of CAZJRI010000044.1, read as the reverse complement.
GCTAAAAGATGGCAGGATCATCTCGATGATGGCCAATGCAATCACCAATGCCAGGAAAGTGGTAATAATCGACTCAATTTGAAACTGCCCAAACATCTGAATTCTTCGCGCACCCATTACCTTTCTTAACGCTATTTCCTTTGCTCTTAGTGAGTAGGCTGCAGTTGCAAGATTCATAAAATTGATACAGGCTATAACCAGTATCAACACGGAAATTCCACTGAAGCTCAGGATAGTTGTCAGACTACCGGAAGCGCGCATATCAAACTGGTTCGGGCTATACATGTGAATATCCCGCACCGGTATGATTCTGGGAGTAAATAACTCACTCCCACTGATACCAACAAGCGCCTGAATCGCTGGCGGAAAGTGTTTGTCGATCCAATCATTGATCGCCATTTTGATACCATCAATCGACCTGCCCTTCTTCAATTTGACATAGACGAAGAACGGGAGTCCATTCCAGCGATCGAGATCTGTCGCCCCACCGAAAGTCTGATTCTCATAGACGCGCTCATCGACAGGTAACAGAATATCAATATCGAAGTGCGTATTGCCCGGCAGGGTTTCAATGACACCAGTGACTTTGTGTTCACGCTCAAAAGTATCATGGACAATAATCGTACGCCCCAACCACGGCGGTTCACCCAGGTGTTTAATAGCCATTTCCTCTGTTAACACCATTGCTGCAGGCTCGTCCAGCAGGCTTTGACGATCGCCTTCGAGCAGTGGAAAATCAAATACTGTCAGGAATTCAGGATCTGCATAGGCCAGTGTCTCCTGTATGGAATTCTCTTCCCTGACCAGGGTTCCACCTCTTCGTTGTAATCGTACGACTTTATCAATTTCTTCAAATTCGTCTGGAAGAAGATCATAAGCAGGCCCGAAAAACCTGGGTGAATCGTTGCCTTTCTGACCTGGGATATGAGATGTCGTTTCAATTCTGTAGAGACGATCAATGTCTGCAAAATTCTGGTCGTAACTGTATTCATGCTTAACAAAAAGAATAATCAGCGTACAGGATGCAAGGCCGATAGAAAGTCCAATTACGTTGATCAACGCAAACAATTTCTGGCGTCTCAAATTACGTAGTGCTGAATTAATGTAATTTATCAGCATGGTTCTTCAGGGTGTTGTGATATCAATACTTATAGGTGCTGGGTTAAGCCACCGTCCACCGGGAAAATCTGCCCCGTAACGAAACCGACCCCGGACCCGGATAACCAGACAGCAAGAGGACCTATATCCTCGGCTGTCCCTGACCTTTTACTGATAGTGAATCTGACTGCCCTGGCTGCATTTTCATCCTTGATGTCTATTCTGTCATCCATCCAGTCCATCCAACCGAGTTCTATGCCGTTGACCGAAATCCCCTCGGCAGCAACTTCCTGGGCCAGCGCTCGGATAAAATTGAAAACAGCTCCATGGGCTGCGCTATAGACGCTTGTATTGGGTAATCCCCGTTCACCCAGCACCGACGTTACAAGCACGATATTACTACTCGCGTTTTTTCTAAGATGAGGCAATGCCGCCTGACAGGCAGTAAATGGGGATGCAAAATTGGCCATCATGGTATTGGCAAGATCTTCAATAGAAAAATCCTCTATTGGTTTTGCAACAAACAGATCAGGTGCCGAGGCTAAAACATCTACGCCGCCCAACTGCTCCGCTGCTTCTGTAATGGCTGCTGTTACCTTATCTGCCGATAGCTGGCCAATTCTTGAAACTCTTGCACCTGCCTCCTCATAAGCATCTGCAATCGCTCCTCCAGCAGGATTATCAGCGGCAAATACAATGGCTTTCTTACCTGTTAAATCAAAGTGTTCCATCTTCTTCTCCATAGATCCCAACTTCACGCTTCGTGACTGGGAACAAAATCAACGGGACCGAGCCCACCAGCCAAACCGCCTCCGTCAATGATAAAAGACTGACCTGTTATATAAGATGAGGCATCGGAAGCCAGATAGACTGCCAGGGGACCCAGTTCCCACCACTCACCAAGCCGCCTCACAGGAATACGATTACCGCGCATCTGCCTGTCTTGTCTTTCCCTGTCGTTCGCGGCAGGTGCCTGGGAAACATAGCCCGGAATAATGGTATTCACCCTGATTTTATGAGGCGCGAGCATCACCGCTGTGCTTTTTGTCAACGAGATCTGGCCGCCTTTAGCGGTTGGATAGGCAAAATGCCTGTTTCCTCTCAGTGCCGTGCCTGAGGCTGTATGGATTATGACACCACCTTCACCTCTGTCTACCATGTACTTTGCCGCTGCCCGTGAACAATAGAAGTTGCTTTTCAGGTTTGTGGCGAGCACAGTTTCAAATGCATCATCAGGATATTCCCAGAACTCCCAATTGCCCTGCACGCCGCCGCCACCGGCATTGGCAATCATGACATCAATCTTCCCGAATTCATCCATGCAGCGATCAACCATGAGATTGACCGCTCCTGAGTCAGTGACGTCACATTGATGAGCGATTGCGTCCCCGCCATCATCTGTAATCTCTTTGACGGTCTGGTCAATCTGCTCCTGGGTTCTGGCACTACAAATGATCGATGCACCCGCTTTGGCTAATGCCTTTGCCATCGCTTTACCCAGGCCCCGCCCCGAGCCGGTCACAACTATGGCTCGCCCATCGAGCCCGATTTTCTCCATCATAGCCAAATCCCCTCATTGCCGAGTCGACAACCTAACAATTTCTGGTAGGCAAGAGCAAGAAAATTGACCGGGTTGAAGGCAGGTTTGACACAAGAATGTCCGAACGCTTAATGTCCGGTTAGAACCAGGCGGGTGTTTAATCCGTTAAAGACATTAAATGGAGTGACTGAAATGGAATGGGGAATCCACTTACCTCAACTTGGTCAACAGACAGGTCGTGAAACATTAGTGAATTTTGCTCAACGTCTCGACGAACTGGGTGTGCACTCAGGTTGGGTAAGTGATCACGTCTGTTGGCCAAGTGAATTTGAATCCAAATACCCTTATACCGATGATGGTAGTTTTCCAGCACCCAATGACATGGCGTGGCTGGATCCGATCGGCACCCTCCTATTCGTCGCAGGTTGTACGGAAAACCTCAGACTCGGAACAACCGTACTGATTTTGCCCTACCGCCTGCCAGTCGTCACTGCCAAGCAACTGGCCACACTGGATGTCGTCTCAAACGGCAGGTTGATTCTGGGCGTTGGCGTTGGCTGGATGAAAGAAGAGGCAGAAGTTCTCGGCATGCCGTTTGACAAGAGAGGCAAACGCAGTGATGAACAACTTGAAATATTTCAGTCACTTTTTACGGAAGAAGAGCCGCAGTACGACGGTACTTTCTATCAGGTACCCAAAGTGCGCTTCGAACCCAAGCCGATTCAGAATCCAGTGCCTGTCTGGGTGGGGGGTAGCACCCAGATAGCGTTCGAAAGAGTCGCTCGTTATGGACAAGGATTTCAGGCAGCCTTTCAGCCAATAGATGTTATAAAACAGGAAATCGATGCTATATATCGTCACTGTGAAACGCTGAACAGGGACAAAGACAATCTGACAATATCGGTCCGTGCCTATCTTGACCCAAACAATTTGATGGAGAGCAGCAAATCGATCGGCGGTTCTGTCGATCAAATGCTATCGACCATCGAACAAATGAAAGCCATCGGAATTTCCCATATGGTTTTAGACCCAGTCGCGCCAGGCGGGACTGAGGGTCGTCTGGCGGCGGTCGAACAATTCATGATGGACGTGGCAAGCAAATGCTAAGCAGGATCAGATTCGAAGGAGGATCGTGAGGTATGTCAAAAAAAGATCGATGGAATGAGCGTTATGCCGGAAGTGAGTTGGTCTGGTCGGCGCTCCCCAACCGGGTCCTCGCAAGAGAGAGCGAAACCCTGAAACCTGGAAAGGTGTTGGATGTTGCCTGCGGTGAAGGCCGCAACGCAATCTGGCTGGCAGAACAGGGCTGGGAAGTCACAGCAATAGACTTCTCAGATGAAGGTGTCGCGAAGGGCAGGAAAATTGCAGAAAAAAAAGGCGTCAAGGTTGACTGGATTGTTGAAGATGTCTCAACCTGGAAGTTGCCCGAAAGCGAGTATGACCTGGTAGTTCTGCTCTATCTTCATACAGACCCTGCCGAACGGGGAAGATGGCTGACGAACGTTATTGGCGCGGTAAAGAAAGCCGGTACATTTATCTACATAGGACACGATCAAAGTAATATCAAAGATGGTGTCGGTGGCCCCCAGCATCCTGATCATATACCGGCAATTGACGAAATTCTTCCTTTGCTTGGTGATTTCGAGATTGAAGTTGCTGAAGTCATCGAGCGACCCGTAGACAACGATCCAGGACATGGTAGAGAACTGGACGCTTTCATACGCGCAAAGAGGCGATAGTCATGGCCAACAAGACCAACTATTGCCATCAAATCCTGATTTGGTAACGGGGTGCGATTGCACCCCATTAGTTAATCCAGAGGTAAACTGCCCGTTTAAAGATTCCCCGACTAGCCGCCAAATACATATCGAACTTCAAGCGCTGCAAGTCTAGGATTGGTGGTCGCCCCTGAACGTCTGAAATTCTCCTCTTCATTGGTTCGGTCAATTTGACGAATACCAATTTCATCAGTGACATTATTGACAAATGCCGCTACGGTCCAGTTCCTGTCGGGACTCGTCCATGACGCTCGCACATCCCAACGGGAGTAAGATGGTGCAACATCCCTCTTGGATTCGAAAGGTGAAAAATAAACATCGTCAATCCATGCGTAGGTAGTCAGCAACTCGAGATCCCCATCCAGAAACGGGATATTGTACTGAGCGAAGAAACTGGCCTTCTTCTCTGGCACCCTCAGCATCTGTTTCCCATCAATATTGATGGGTGAATCAAATGGTGAGAACAACGACCCCGGGCGGTCCGAATCATTCTCATCAACAATCTCGAAGTTGCTGGTATATTCGGAATTCGTAAAACTAACCGTTGCACCAAGTGTCAGCCTGTCTGTCGCCAACCAGATAGCATCAGCATCAAATCCTCTTATCTCCGCCCCGGGAACCGCAAAGACACTGGTTGAAATATCTCCGGTTGCACTTGGGCCTTGCCCAAAGGTATGGACATTCTTGTAGTCATAGAAATACAAAGCAGCGTTAATCTGCATCTGACTATCAAGCAATGACCCCTTGTAGCCCAGTTCGTAGGCGAGTAATTCTTCCGGTTCAAATTGCTCATTTGCACTGAAGAAGACCAGATTGAACCCTCCTGCCCGATAGCCCTGGGTCGCCGAAATGTAAAATAGCGTATCTTCGTTAGGCGTCCAGTCGAGATTGATTCGACCGGTTACCTTCTCGTCGTTTCTATCCAGTTCCCGCCAGAGCGAAAAGCTGATGGGAATCCCTGTAAGCCTGACGTTATCCTGATCAATTATCGTACCGTCCGGGAGCATAGCCCCGTTGGCAACATTAAAATCGAGTAGACTCGGGACCAACACGCTACCGTCTTCATTTAGTACCGTTGTCGTCCCGAGGCCGGTAAAGATATCCTCATCGTATGAAAAGAGATTTTCTTCACCATCCAACTGATCCCGCGCCCATCGCAAACCAACCGTCAGGGCAAATTTCTGGTTGAAGGTATAGACTCCCTGGCTATAGGCTGCAAAAGCTTCACGTTCACTTCTGGTCTGATATTCCAGGTTGGTCCCAACCGTACTGGGTCCGTGATCAATACTGTCACCCGTATCACCCGACCATTGTCCGAAGGTGAAAAATTCACCCGCCTGTTTGGCAGAGAAAAGATCCTGTTTCGGTACAAACGGGATGAAGGAAAATGCTGAACCGGTATTGGAGTAGTCAAAGTCATTGGCATATCGACCACGTCGATTGGTATCCCAGAAATCGCCTCGCTGTGAGATGGTAGCAACATAGTAGAATATGCCGCTGGTGACAGTCAGATTGTCGCCAAAATCAGAAAACAACTGGATCTCGTGTGATATGTATTCAGTTTCCTGACTGACATAGAAATGTTCATCCGAGAACTGACTGCTGGTTAGATCGTCGTCAGTGTTGCGATCGTAGAAGTAATCCGTATATCCGAATATGTATTTCAGAGAGAACTCCTCTGTAATATCCCAGGTGGCATCGAAAGATACAGCCTGGTGATCGAAGAATTCATCCTGCAATCCATTGGTATCAGTCTTCAGGTCATCGCCATCTATATCACCAAGACCCAGCATTTTTTGCCTGGTTATATCATGCTGATAAGCGTAATTCGGTTCTTCGTCCGCTGCCGGATCGACACCCGGGGTTACACGTTGTGCCAAAACCGGTACACCCGTATTCGGATCTGTAAAGTTGAAAGTTGGACGCCCGCTAACGAGACAATTTGCGCCAGCGCTTCTGTCAGCCGCGCTGACACAGGGCAACCCGCTATCTACAGCCCGGTATCCCCAGGCAAGTGTATCGGTGTTGCGTATATTGTTCGCAAACCTGTCAGAGTCGGATCCACCAAATTCCGCAAAGTTAACGATCCCCGCAGCGGTTGCACCACCCATTCGACGCGCATAGCTGCGCTCGTTAGCACGTAGATTAAATTCAAGATTCGGTGTGGGATTGGACCTTAGATAAATCGCATAATTCTCATCACCATAATCATCAGGATCATCATCAAACCCACCCAGATCATCGACATAACCATCTCGCTCTCTGTTCACTGCCGTAAACCTGGCCATTAACCAGTCGGGAATAACCTGCCCGGAAACAAGTCCGAAATACTCAACGAGACCATGATCGCCAACGATCACCTTGGCCTCGGCTTCAAACTGATCAGTCGGCTTCTTGCTGATAAAATTGATGGCACCACCGACAGCGTTTCGCCCGTAGAGTGTACCCTGGGGACCTCTGAGCACCTCTATACGCTCAACGTCATAGAGACCACCTTCCGTTGAAGCGATACCAAAATCCTCTGAATAAACACTGTTGAAATAGGTTGCGACACCAGGGTCACCCCCCAGCGACCTGAAGTTTCTGCCAACTCCCCGGATTGACATATCATAGGGTTCGATAACCGCTGCAGGAATAAAATTCTGCAGATCTTCCTGATTCCTGATACCAAAGTCTTCCAGCATGTCTCCCGTAAATGCAGTGATAGAAATTGATGTATCAGAAACTGAAGCCTCTCTCCTCTCGGCTGTTACCACGACTTCTTCGAGTCGTCTGGCCTCTTCTGCATGCAGGGTGAATGAATGCAGTGATGATATGGCGACAGAAAAAGCAGGAAGGGCTTTTAATAATACTCTTGCGAAATTGGATTCCGATGTATCCATTTTTAGTTTCCCCCGAATTGTACTTCTAATTATTTTTCTCATGCGCGCAGGCAATCACCAGGCGCATGAGCCGCTCATAGTCACTCGAGAGGTCTGATCAAGCAGGGTTCCCTTCGAATAGCCTGAGCTTTTTAGGCGTTTTCTAAACAACTAAACAGGACTCCTTATCGGAGTCTACATACCAAGACCGTGGCAATGCCCAGATGTTTCCGCCGAAGGCATGAAAAGAAAATCAGCAAGAAATAAAAGAGTGGGGCATCAGGATAGTGAGATTAATCAGCCACCATGGAGGTCTTTCGGTAATCTCGTTCCGGGATTCCTGTAATCTGGGACCTGTACCCGAAAATTCTATAAGATGGGTTATGGGCCGTGCCTACTGAGCACAAGTAGAAAGATAACAACAACTGGATTCCCTATGAAATACCCATCGCAAACCACCATGACGATTGTCGCGCTGATACTTTTATTGGAACCTTTCGCGATATACGCGAGCAGCGATGATACAGGCGCGAAGACCAATTTAAGGGTCTTTGAAGCTGATCATGTTTTCGACCTTGAATATGCATCGAACCCAAGGGTTCATCCAAATGGTCAGAGTCTCGTCTATGTGAGACGCTCATACGACATAATGACCGACAAGGCCCGTTCCAATCTGTGGCAGGTCAACCTTGATGGCTCAGAGCACAGGCCACTATTTTCGAATCGTAATAATTTTCATTCACCGATCTGGTCACCTGATGGTGACAGGATTGCCTACCTGTCGTCATCTGAAGGCAGCACGCAGGTTTATGTCCGCTGGATGGATACCGGGCAGACAGCCCTGCTAACCAACATTAATAAAGCGCCTTCATCATTGAGTTGGTCGCCGGACGGAAAATGGCTGGCTTTTACAATGAATGTCACCGCAAAAACCAAGCCGCTGGTAAAACAGCGCAAAAAACCAAAAGGAGCAAAGTGGTCAAAGCCTGTAAAAGTGATTGACACCGTAAGATATCAATTTGATGGTAGAGGTATCGTAGAGGCGGAATATAGACATATATTCATCATACCGTCAGACGGCGGCAGCCCAAGGCAGTTAACCAAAGGTAATTATAACCACGGGGATTCCCTGTCCTGGTCGGCAGATGGCAGAAACATCCTGTTTGCAGCAAACAGAGACTCAGACTGGGAACTGCAGACGATAGAAAGTGATATTTATAGTGTCAATATTGTATCAGGGGATATCAGGCAGATAACCACTGGCGCAGATTCAGAAAGAAATCCCCAATTCTCGCCAAAAGGGGACCTCATCGCTTTTACATTGTCTGAGAATAAGTCACTCGCTTACCGCCATGCTCGACTGGTTGTCTCAAAACCCGATGGTTCTGCGAAAAAAGTCCTCTCTTCAGACCTGGACCTCTCGGTAAGCAATATCAAGTGGGCAGAAAACGGGCGCGGTATTTATTTTCAATATGACCAAAGAGCAACAAGGAAGGTCGGCTATCTGGATCTGAAAGGTAATATGACCGAAATAGCAACTGGTCTCGGTGGCACAACCATAGGACGCCCCTATCTTAGTGGCAGTTATGATGTCTCGAAACAGAACGTCGCTTTCACGCTGGGCAAAAACAACAGACCAGCGGATATCGTTATTAAACGAAAAGACAAAATCAACAGAGTGACTGATCTGAACGCTGATCTACTGGCTCACAAAGATCTAGCGCAGATACATGAGCTAATCTACTCATCGTCGTTCGACGACCAGGAGATTCAGGGCTGGTATCTGACCCCGCCGGGCTTTGATCCAGCGAAGCAATATCCCATGATTCTGGAGATTCACGGCGGTCCTCATTCGGCATATGGGCCTTATTTCTCTGCGGAACTTCAGCTAATGGCCGCTGCCGGATATGTTGTGTTTTACGATAATCATCGGGGTAGTACTTCCTACGGTGAGAAGTTTGCACTGCTGCTGCATCACAAGTACGCAAGCAGGGAGGATTTTGCAGACCATATGTCAGGCGTCGACGCAATGATTGAAAAGGGCTTTATAGACAAAGACAATCTATTCATTGCAGGTGGATCTGCCGGTGGTATTGCCACTGCCTACGCCATCGGACTTACCAATCGATTCAATGCTGCAGTTGCTGCCAAACCCGTTATCAACTGGATTAGCAAGACGCTGACCGCCGACTCCTCAATCTACCAGATCAGGCATCAGTTTCCGGGTATGCCCTGGGACAATATGGCACATTACTGGGAACGCTCCCCCCTTTCACTTGTTGGAAATGTGACCACTCCCACCATGCTGATAACAGGTGAAAGCGACAGGCGCACGCCAATCTCAGAGACTGAACAGTATTATCAGGCGCTAAAACTCTTAAAGGTGGACACGGTCATGGTGAGAATACCCGGTGCTGCCCACGGCATTGCCGGAAGGCCCTCTCGACTAATCGCCAAGCTTGACAATATACTCGCCTGGTTCAAGCGCTATCGGCATGATCCAGATAAGATAGAGAATTAATCAAATCTGGATCATCAGCTGGCATTCTTCCAGCCAGGAATATAGAACCTGAATTACAGTGGGACTGACGACTCATGACTTTGCAATCAACTAAAAAAAACGAACAACCAAGTCGATCCTATTCAAACTATGTGCTCTTTGTACTCGTCCTGGTCTATATATTTAACTTCATAGACAGGAATATCCTGTCAATTCTCGCAGAGGATATCAAAGCAGATCTGGCAATAACCGATGCACAGATGGGATTCCTCTACGGGACTGTCTTCGCTGTATTTTACGCGGTATTCGGCATTCCACTCGCCCGGTTTGCCGATGTCTGGTCCCGACGCAATCTGATCTCCATCGGCCTCTCGTTCTGGAGTGTGATGACGGCAGCATCTGGTCTTGCCCGATCATTCAGCGTCCTTGCTCTATGTCGGATTGGCGTGGGAATTGGCGAGGCCAGTGCATCACCGGCCGCATATTCAATGCTTTCTGACTACTATCCGCCCCGCCTTCGTGCAACCGTTATAGCCATCTATGCTTCAGGCGTTTATATCGGTGCAGGTATCGGCATTTTTCTGGGGGGGTATATTCTGGACTTATGGGCGGAGACTTACCCGGTTAACCCACCATTTGGACTGAAAGGTTGGCAGGTCGCTTTTATGGTTGTGGGGATTCCGGGTCTGTTTATGGCCATCTGGGTACGAACACTCCGAGAACCGATCCGGGGCATCAGTGAAGGTCTTGTCACGGAAGAACACCCGGCACCGTTTCGCGTTCTCGGCAGCGAACTCATTGCAATCATACCGCCATTTAACCTGCTCAGCCTGACTCACAATCGTAAATCCATTGTCATTAACCTTGGCGCAGCGGCAGGATTTTCACTGGCGGCATGGATTCTGATTCTGTTGACGGGGAGCATCGCACAGTGGATTGCTACCGCATTCGGTGTCTACGTTACGTTCTCGTGGGCACAGTCACTCAGGACCCGGGATCCTGCAACGTTCGAGATGATGTTCAAATCGAAGTCTTTTATCTTTACGATGCTTGCATTTCCAACGACCGCTTTCGTCGGTTATGGCGCCGGGTTCTGGATTCCGCCACTGCTCTTGCGGCTTCACGATGCCAGCGTTACCGAGATCGGACTTTATCTGGGGCTGGGTGCGGCTGCAGGTGGATTCATTGGTATCACCCTCGGGGGCATACTTGCAGATTACCTCAAACAGAAATTCCCCAGCGGTCGACTGGTGGTTGGTTATATCACGATCCTCGGCACGATCCCGCTTCTTTTATTACTGCTCTACAGCGAAAGTCTGGTTGCTGCATTCTGGTTAAATTTCGGACTGACTATCATGAGTTCCTGTGGTGGCGGCGTACCACCTAGTACTGCGGCAGATCTGGTGATGCCACGAATGCGGGCAGTGGCAGGTGCCTACTATATTCTTGTCAATACGTTTATCGGTCTGGCACTGGGCCCTTATTTTATGGGGCTGATCTCGGATGCGTTTTTTGCAAGCGGCATGAATGAGGCAGAATCGCTCCGCAGCGCAATTGCAATATCAATGCTGACGCTCATTCCGGCGCTCGTATTTATGTATCTTGCTCAAAGATATCTGCCTGCTGACGAGGCCAGTCGTCTGGAACGGGCGAAGGCGCTTGGAGAGCCGGTTGAATAAAACAAGTGTGGGAGACGGATACTCTTACGCGTTGCTCCTTCTCTATGCTCTGGTTCGAATGGCACTTTAGGAATTTCTGTGACTACTGATCCGCATCGAGCAGATATGTCTTTGTTTCCTGAGCACGCCTGTGGTCGCAATGGCGACTCCCTTCACTCACTCAGGAGCCTGTAGTCTCCTTCGGCGCACTCGGCGCAGGCTTGATGCTCTGGCAACGGATACACCACTCCTACTCGCCGCTACCAATGATTAGTTCCTTCACTAAGTACCATTTGGAGCTGGATCTAAACAGGTCCGGGTATTATTTCTCCGGAGAACCAACAATCTCAATCAATACCTCATCAGGACTTTTAATAAAGGCGATCTTTATTTTGCCTAATGGCCTGATCTTTCCAGGAATTTCAACACCATCTCGCTTGTAGAGCGTGATTGCTGTATCAATATCTGCCACACCAAATCCAAGATGATCTATCGATCTGAACTCTGTACCTGCCAAAGGAGTTTCAGACTTTTTTACCAGCAACCAGAGACCGCCATAATTAATTGCTGGCAGGCCGGGGATGTTCTTGAAGGCTTCCACCTTGCCACCGAAACGATCTTGGTACCATTGTATTGCAGTAGCAGGTGATTGAGACTTCAGATGGATATGATGCAAGCCAACGAGTTCAGAATCCTGCATGACTTCGATTTTTGTGCCCCATGGATCTTGAACAAACCCATAACTGAAGAGTTCTCCAACCTGCTTTGTTTCACTGAGAATTTTTATGCCGTTTTCGCGATAAACAGCCATCATTGATGCCAGATCAGCGAAACTGAATCCAACATGATCTACTGCTGTTCCGACACTACCTTTGACGTCACCTTCAAAACTGTCGCCGTTAACCCCCGGTCGATTGTTAGGTGAAAAAACCAGAAGCGTGCCATTTGATTGCCTGACGGCATCAAAGTTATTAATTTGTATCTGTTCTCCCCCCATGTATCTGGCATACCACGCAGCAGCAGCCCTGGTGTCCTGCACGCGGAAATGGAGGTGATGGAAGCTGTCCTGTGCTCTTGTGCCGCCCGTGAGGAAAACCACAAGAAGCAGCAACAGACCAGTTACTCGCCGGTTCACTAATTCTCCTCCATCAACGAGATTGGTGGATATTGTGGAGACAGATTCGAGCCGCTAGTTTTTGAAATTCGGTTCTCGTTTCTCTATAAAAGCCTGCACGGCTTCTTTGTGTTCAAAAGACTGATAGGCAACCGCAAGGGCCTCACCTTCTCTTTTCTGGACGAGATCCAGATCGGTCTCGGAACCATTTTCAGTCAACAGGTTTTTAATCATCCGAAGTTGTGGCGGCGGGTTTGATGCAATTTCTTTTGCCACACTTTTGGCTTTGTCCATCAATTCTTCGTCGGGCACGAGATGGTTCAGCAATCCAAATTCGTCAGCTTCGCTGGCGCTGTACAGCTTACCGGTGAGACAAACTTCACTCGCCTTGCCGAATCCAATTCGTTGAACGAGCAGGTGTGACGAGGCAAGTTCCGGTACGACGCCCATTTTCACAAAAGCAAATCCAAATCTTGCGCTTTCTGCTGCAATAATGACGTCGCAAGGCAGGATCATGGTTGCACCCACACCTACAGAAGCACCATTCACTGCGGCGATAACAGGTTTACTCTCTCGCAGCAATTGCACCCAGTTGATCGCACGCTCAGCATCGGCACCATCCAGATTCGCCTGAAAGGTATCTCTCATATCGGCACCGGCACAAAATCCCCTACCCGACCCGGTGATGATTATCGCACCTATATCAGGATTGTCATTCGCCTCGGTAATGCACTCTGTGAGTTCCCTGCTCATTTTGTGAGTCCAGGCATTCATTCGCTCTGGCCTGTTCAGGGTTAGTATCAGGAGATTTTCATCTGTTTCACTGGTTATCTGCTCATATGCCATATCATTCTCCACGTTCTCTATCGTTAATAATCTACAAACAAGATAAAACGGTAACCTGCCTCAGGTCAAACATGCACTTGTCGTGATTTAGTACTGTTAGGGTCTGAACTGCAAAGCCCTCGGCGCAAGTCGAGAGGGTTGCGATACTATCCTGTAAGCCGTCTCAACCCACTCACAGATATATCGCCGGGTATCACGAGGATCAATCATTTCTTCTATCTGGAATTTGTTCAAGGGACCTACCGGACCCCTCGCGCTTTCGATGCGCTCATTTAACTCCGCCCTCAATGCTACGGGGTCCTCAGCTTCGGCCAATTGTCTCTTATAGGCTGCTTCAATGCCGCCTTCTGGCGGTATACCGCCCACATCCGCCGCTGGCCACGCGACCCTGACAGACGGTCTTGAACGGGGTGTTGCATAATTATTACCAGCAACGCCAAAACTGCGACGCATGACGACCGTAAATATTGGCACTTCTACCTGTGCAAATGCGATCATCCATTCACCACCTTTGCGAATGGTACTGGCAATTTCATGTTCCAGCCCGACAGCAAACCCTGGATTGTCTATAAGATTCAGAATCGGGATATGAAACAGGTCACAGAGGTCAAGATGCCTGGTCAATTTATCACATCCATCCGCTGTCAGCGCACCACCGTTAACATGTTGGCTATCCGAAGCGATTACGCCCAGGGTATGACCATTAAACCGAACGAATCCGGTGATCTGATCCGTGCCCCAAAGTGGTCCAATCTCAAAAAATGAGTCTTTGTCAGCCATGAGCCGGATAGCCTTGCGCATGTCAAAAGTTGTCGTGCGCTTGCGCGAAATCAGAGTGGAGAGTTCATCTTCCCGTCGGTCAACAGGATCACCTGGATTCGCAGGCAGTATGGGCGGCGCCTCATAAACACTGGGAGGCAGATAAGAGAGAAACTGCCGTGTCAGCATTGCAGCTTCTTCTTCAGATTCAGCAAGATTATCAACAGACCCGTTGGTGCAGTGGATATGCCAGCCACCCAGATCTTCTTTCGTAATATCATATCCCATGGCATGGGAGACAACTGGTGGGCCAGCAACAAATAACTGGGCGATATCCCGAACCATGACAGAGAAATGACCCAATACTGCTTTCGCTGCGCCTATCCCAACAACACTACCCAGCAGCATATTAACAACCGGTACCGTGGACAGTTGCTCCATGTACATTGTGCTGCCTAAATGCCCTGGTAAGAATGATCCACCGCCACCTGCAACCCTCGGTCTGCCCGCTTTTATTGCACCGGAGCTTTCTTTGGCACTGCTCTCCCCTTCTTTTTTCTGGGCGGGAACCATGGCTGCAACGCTGCCACCCCCGGATGATCCATCAAGTAATCTGACTGACGGTATGCGCATTTCTATCGAAAGGCGATCAAGGTATCCACTTTTGGCAGCGATAGCGCCGTCCGCATGACCCCCTCGTGATGTGAAGTCATCCGCACAAACAATGGTGCTGCGATTTTCGATCTTTCCCCAGCCCCCAACACTGTTTGCAGGTGTAAAACCGGATATCGTTCCTTCTTCATCGTAGGACGCAAATCCAGCAATGCTGCCTACTTCACGAAATGAATCGTCATCCAGCAACATCAGGATTCTTTCCCTGCAGGTCAATTTACCTCTCGATCGCTGCCTCACTACACCGGGATCGTCTGAACCGGGCTCCAGTCTCTCTTTTGCAAGATCCTGAAGTATGCTGACTTCATCAAGTACACTACGCCAGCTCTGATTCCCGGCAGGACCTCCCCTGTCATCACCCTGTGATGACTGATCTTCAATGGGATCGATGATGATGACAAGCTGTCCGTCAGCGATGATGTCGCCGGTCTTCAAGGGTTGTATGGCAGCGACGGTCCCGGAACAGGGTGCCATAATGACTGTCTCCATCTTCATCGCACTGACCACAAGCAAACTATCGCCAGCTACCACCTTGTCACCTTCATTGACGCTGACTTCAACAACGGAACTATCCATGGGGCATTCGATGGCGAGTTGACCATTTTCCATGACAAGGTCGGGCATGGGCGTGGCAATCTGTTTCGTCTGAGTCACTTTCGAGGGTGCCGCAGAACCTCTTCCCATTCCGGAAGCCTGCTGCTCCAACAATGTAAGGGTACTACTATCAGAGTCCAATATATCTTCTACGCCACCTTCCTCAGTTAATAACGAAGTCCTTGCATCACCCGCTCGGAAGTCCGGATGAGCCAGAATAGCCCTCAATTGAGGAAGATTGGTCTTAAGACCACCAATATGAAATTCACCAAGTGCAGCCAGTGTCCTGTCGACACAGGATTCAAACGAAGATTGTTCCCCCGATTGAGCCAGACTGCCGGAAGTGCCAACCAGTTTCGCCAGCAGGGGGTCAAACTGAGGTGGGGGTGCATAACCCAGGTAGCCACAGGCATCGACCCTGATCCCCGCGCCAGACGGTTCTTTGTAGGCTGTAATATCGCCAGTACTTTGGGCAACGACTCGCGTTTGAATAGAATAACCGCGGGGTTTGCCCACCGCTTCCTGATTACTTAACCCCAATGCATCAAGAGATACATTGGCTGCCAGGTGAAACTGGGCTTCTACCAGGTCAATACCAGTGACCTGTTCTGTGACTGTATGCTCTACCTGAATCCGGGGATTACATTCAATAAAGAAGTACTCTCCTGATTCCGGCGTCACAAGAAATTCAACTGTCCCTGCATTGATATAGGAAGCAGCCTTCACCAACTTGATCGCATCTGCAAGAATCCTGTCTCTAAGCACAGGATCCAACCCCGGCGCTGGCGCTATCTCGACCACTTTCTGGTGCCTGAGCTGCACCGAACAATCCCTCTCGTGAAGGTGGACAACGTTGCCATCAGAGTCGGCAAGTATCTGAACCTCAACGTGTCGAGGACGGGAAATCAGTCGTTCGACAAAAATTGAACCATTACCAAATGCCGCTTCCGCTTCGCTGGCACATCTCTCATAGGACTCCTTCATATCAGCGGCAGACTCGACAATCCGCATGCCACGCCCACCTCCTC
Organism: uncultured Pseudomonadales bacterium; assembly: GCA_964548025.1. Lineage (GTDB taxonomy): Bacteria > Pseudomonadota > Gammaproteobacteria > Pseudomonadales > Azotimanducaceae > JAHRVQ01. The sequence goes on along the minus strand of CAZJRI010000044.1, from coordinate 12,349 downwards.
CACCGGCAGCTTTTAGCATTACCGGATAACCGATGTCACCTGCCAGATCAGATGCTTCAGCGGATGAGGACAAGGGTTCTAAACTACCTGGAACGATGGGAATGGAAAGCGACTCCGCAAGGGCCCGGGAGCGGACTTTGTCTCCAAACAAAGATAGCGCTTCAGGAGACGGCCCGACGAAGGCAATGCCATTTGTTACACAGAGTTCAGCGAAAGCCGCGTTTTCAGACAGAAACCCATAACCCGGGTGAACACAGTCACAGTCATTTTCACGAGCAACATCAATGAGTAATTCACCATCCAGGTAGGCGTTCACGGCATCTTCTCCCGAGCCAATCTCCTTGCTGATGGTCGTGGATTGATTGTGAAGAGACAGAGCATCAACCGGTGCATGCACGCTCACAGATTCCATGCCTAGTGCGGTAGCAGCCCTGGCAATTCGTATGGCAATTTCGCCTCGATTAGCAATTAATACTCGTTTATGCATCTTTTCTACTCAATTGGTTTAACTTGCCGCTTTCTCGCAAGGTTATATTAAGATTCATCTATAGACACCTAGTCGTATAGTCCGCGTGGATTACGCGCCATTTTTTGATAGTCAGGCCCACTTCGCTGCCAACCATAGGGCTGTTTGGCACCCACGAGTGTTTTGAATCGATCATTATTTTCATGCCGCCTCAAAACCTCTTCCGGCACGACATCGCCATGCCGTTCCTGAGTCTGTATATACTGCCTGGCGAAATAGACGGCCAGATTCATGCGGATACCCGGAATCTGCCGCGCATATGACCCATGCCAGGTATTTCCGTGCCAGACGACACAATCACCGGCTTCAATATCCATCGTCACCGCATTGGGATTTGCCTTGTCCTGTCCCAACAGCATTTCCCGTTGATTCGGTTGACGTGCGAGCCGATGGCTTCCGGGAACCATCGCCAGAGCGCCAGCTTCTTTGCTGTAGGGTGTTAGCGCATAGTTGATATTTGCTACCTGAGAGACATGGGAAAAGGGTGAAATCATGCCATTCCCATTGTCGGAATGGAGCGGGAGCGGATCACCGCCTGGTCCTTTAAAATGACATCCAATACTCGAAAGCAGGCAACTCTCACCAAGAAGGTAGGTTATCAGTGCCAGTGGTTTTTCTTCCATAAGAATTTCTTCGAATATTTCATCATCGTATAGAAGATAGGGTATATAGGTTTGCCCGGTGAATTCCTTTGAAGACTCAGCTTCGAGGTCAACTGAACATTCCCGTTCTGCTTCAACCCGGCTGACTATCGCAGCGCGAGCTCGTGAGATCTGTGATTCAGACAAGACACCTTTAATCGTCGTATAACCCTGCGTCTCCAGCTCGATCAAATAGTCATCCAGGACAAGCCTTCGGATCTCATCAAGGATACGCTGAAGTGGATCTGTTTCGTTAGATTTGGTCTTCGCCAATTTAATTTCCTCCTTTAAATTGTCCCGGGTCCCTGCCATTCATCTCAACAGCGTCAACTCTGATTGAAGTCAAATCCTATCAAGGTCGAAAAGCAAGCGTTCTCTCCCTGGATCGACTCCACCTGAACTCAGGTAGAGCGCCTTCAAGGCAAGAACAGAAGAGTTTCACCTTCCAACCGGCAGCAATCTGCGTCGGCTTCTTCCGGCTGGTCCCGGTTTACCTACCCATTCAGGCAGTCTGCTTAAAAATACGCTTACCGAAGGTTCCTGTCACCCGTCCTCCATTGAATAACCGTATGAAAATGGGACCTTATAGTTTTGAGGAATATTATTACCCAGTCAGGCCAGAACCAGTCAAGGATGCATTTGATTGCCGTCTTAGCCAGACTCAGGCATATTCAGGATTGAATCCAGGGGGATAATCATGGCTGATGAAAGTGTAGATGTTTTGATAATAGGATCGGGTGCATCGGGCGCGGCCTTCGCCTGGAGCCTTGCTGATACACGAATGAAAATCATGTGTATGGAACAGGGTGACTGGATGAAACAGAGTGACTATCCAAGCAATGGCATGGATTGGGAGTCACGGAACGATTTCAGTATCAGCCCGAATAGACGCAAGCGGGAGACGGACTACCCGATAAACGAGGATAATTCACCCATCAACGTTGCTAATTTCAATGGTGTTGGAGGCGGCACTGTTTTATACGCCGGTCATTTCCCCAGATTTCACCCCTCTGACTTCAGGGTAAAATCTCTTGACGGAGTCGCGGACGACTGGCCTATTGACTACTCAACGCTTGAACCATACTACGATGAAAATGACCGCATGATGGGCGTATCGGGTTTGGAAGGAGACCCTGCCTATCCGCCAAAAAAATCGGTTATGCCTCCTTTGCCACTGGGTAAATCCGGGACGACCCTGGCCAGGGGATTCAACGAGATGGGCTGGCACTGGTGGCCATCTGACAGTGCCATCGCAACTACCGAGTACGATGGCCGCGACAAGTGCATAAATCTCGGCGGTTGCACTAACGGCTGTGCGCAGGGGGCGAAAGCAAGTACCGATATTACCTATTGGCCTCATGCCATCCGCGCCGGTGTTGAGCTTAAAACCCGTTGTCGAGTAAGCGAAATAACAGTAAACGATGCAGGGATGGCAACCGGTGTCATCTACTTCGACGAGGATGGCGTCGAGCGGGAACAAAAAGCAGAGGTCGTGGTGCTGGCCTGCAATGGTGTTGGCACACCGCGAATAATGCTGAACTCTGTCTCAAGCCTCTTCCCCGATGGACTTGCGAACTCCAGCGGGCTGGTCGGCAAGAATCTTATGTTCCATCCCTATGCTTCCATACAGGGTGTCTTTGAAGATCCCATGGATGGTGCCCGGGGACCAAGCAACTGCATCTGGAGCCAGGAGTTCTATGAGACAGACCTTGATAGAGGCTATGTTCGGGGTTATACCTATGAGATTTCCCGCGGCCGCGGCCCTGTCGCCTCCGCCCTGACCGGGGCGTTTTCAGGCCGTATTCCCTGGGGAGAAGATCATCATAGCGCCTATCGTAAATTCGTTGACCGACTGACCGGCATGGTTGCCATCTGTGAAGATCTGCCAGAACTACACAATACCGTGACCCTGGACCCAAACCTCAAAGATTCCAATGGTATACCAGCACCCAAACTCGACTATACCCTGAGCGAGAACAGCCGGAAGATGCTGGACTTTTCAATCGATCGGGCCTCTGAAGTTCTGAGGGCTGCTGGCGCGACTGATATAATCACCGAAGCGCCGATCGGTGTCGGTGGATGGCATCTGATGGGAACAGCCCGCATGGGCAAGGACCCCGCAAATTCTGTTGTAAATGAATGGGGTCGCTGCCACGACGTCAAAAACCTCTTTATCATTGACGGTAGCATTTTTGTGACCAGTGCAGGCGTTAACCCAACCCGAACCATCCAGGCACTCGCTTTGTATATTGCTGACTCCATGAAGAAACGACTGGCAAATTTATTCGATTAAGCTGATTGACTGAGAAATGCTATGAAAGACAAAAATGTGATTGGTACGGACCTCCCGCTTACAGAGGATGAACGCGACCTGCTTAGACCGTTGGTAAAACTGATTATTCCCCCCAGTGAGGAATACGGCATACCAGGTGCAGATGATGTTGAGATATTCTCAAGCATTCTTGCCAAGGGACGAGAGCTGGAGCATGTTTTGAAGCAGGGTCTGGCAGAAATTAATGAACGTGCGCAACTCAACTACGATCAGACTTTCTATGAGATAACCGACGAGCAGAGAACAGAATTGACTGCTGATCTTCAGAAATCAAATAGCCATTTTGTTCGTTTACTGACCAGCATTACTTTACAGGCTTACTACCAGGACAAAAGGGTCATTGAATCCCTGGATATGGAAGCGCGCCCCCCATTCCCAGAAGGCAATGAACTGGAACAGGGTGACTGGTCGCTACTGGACCCGGTTAAAAACCGGGACAAATTCTACAGGGAGACTTGATACCAGCAGGCTAAGCAAGCAGCGACGATCAACAAACGAGTATAAACCGGCTGGTGTGCTCCCGGGTGCCATCCTGGACGATGTGATTTTGAGAAATCTCGACAAAGAGTTATCTAAGGATTTCCAAATTGCCTTTTGTGAATACACTGTCCTTGTCTATTCACAATAATGAGTCTAATCCCCTGGTACAGATAATATTACAAGGGTATACGTATACATGAAATTGTTGGGCTTCGTTGTTTTTACAATAACTCAGCTTATATCCATTCCGCTGGTCATTACCGCCGTATTTGTCGTCACTTATAGACAAATGTACATCAGCCGACGTCTGGGTGTTTCATCTACCGGCATCGAAGTAATTAATGGTCGCTGGACGATGCATGTTTTCGGACTGAGAGAAGATATAGCCACGACTAAACTGCTCAGAACCTTGCCAAATTCTTCCCTAACGAGTCTCTGGGTAGCCCTCTTCCCTTTATATCTTCTGTATAGGATAAGCGGTGAGAATCTTCTCTATCCGACGCTTGCAGCGGAAGGTGAAGAGGGAATCAAAGACCTTGTTACTTCAAGAACCCTGTATTTTGATGAACTGATCGAAAAGTCACTGGATGACGTCGAACAATTTGTTCAATTGGGCGCAGGCTATGATACGCGAGCCTATGGCCGGTTGAATGACCCAAAACTGAAGTTCTTCGAACTGGACCAGGAAGCAACCCAGCAACTAAAGATTGACTGCCTTAAAAAGTCAGGTATCGAAACAAGTCACGTCAGCTTCGTTGCCGTCGATTTTTCAAATGAGGACTGGTATGAAAAGCTGGCACTGGCTGGCTATGACGAAACAAAAAAGACAATCTTCTTATGGGAAGGTGTCACTTTATATCTGGGACGATCAGACGTTCTCAAAACACTCAGAGAAATTCGACAACATTCACCCGCAGGTAGCAGGATTATTGCTGATTTCTATGCTGAAAGTTTTGTGAAGGGTGATTATATGCCCGGGATGAAGACGGCAAATGCAACACTGAAACTTACTGATGAAGAATTGATCTTCGGGCTGGACATGTCCGGAGACTTCGAACAGCAACTTGAGACGTTTGCCGTCGATAATCAACTCAATATGGGTAGAAGCTATTTTCTTGCCTCAAATAGCAGTAGAGGTCCTTTTAGTGTGGTAGCAGAATTGTCTACCTGATCTTTAATAGATGAGCCCGTGCTCCGAAACGGGAAAAACCCTGACAAATAACCAATTGACAACCCTAGATAATTCGATATTATTGGAAATATCGTATCATAAACATCCGAAAGTATTAACTGAGCCGATGGAGAATAGAATGACTGAGATGAGAATGGAGCCACTCGTCGGACCGACCGTCTGGCAGGCCGCGGACCTCACTCGACGAGATGAATGGCATCATGTATTCACCAGAGAGGAGTTGGATGATATTGACCAGGCACTCAGACATGCCATGAGTAGTGGAAAGCCAACGATAGAACTGACACAACAGGATTTTCCTCTAAAGCTCGTGTCACGCGCGATCCCTGACTGGATGGAAATCCTCAATCACGGCGCCGGTCTACTGAATCTTCAGGGAATTGACAGAGAGCGGTATACAGACGAAGAAATGTCCACCATCCACTGGGGAATCGGCGCTCATATCGGGAGCGGGGTTTCTCAGAATGCAGCCGGGGACCTGTTAAGTCATATCCGCGATGTAGGCGCCAGTGCACAGGATAGAAATGTTCGCCTCTATAAAACCAGTGCTGAACTCGGGTTTCATAGTGACGGCTCGGATATCGTTGCCCTCATCTGTCTGCAGCAATCTCCCTGGGGTGGCAGCAACAAAATAGTTAGCTGTGGTGCTGTCTACAATGAAATCCTTCAAAGGAGACCCGATCTCGTCCCACTGCTCTATGAGACTTTCTACTGGGACAATCACAATCAAAACAGCGAAGGCCAAAGCCCCTATTTCAAACTTCCTATCTGTTCCTATGATGGGGGCTTGTTCAGGTTCTTTTATGTCGGTTGGTACATCCGAAATGCACAGCGTTTCCCGGAAGTTCCGAGATTGACTGCAGAGCAGGTACAACTGCTTGATCTGATTGATCTGATTGCTTATGACCCGGCTTTCCATGTGGCGTTTCGTCAGAATCCAGGTGATATCAACTACATCAAGAACAGCGCTGTGCTACATATGAGAACAGCCTTCGAAGACTATCCGGAACCAGAACGAAAAAGGCACCTGGTGAGAATGTGGCTAACAGCCCATGGCAGGTGGGCCGATGGGGACGAAATGGTGCAAGGGGGAATTCCCGTCAAGGCAGGTGTTGTTTCGGATGCAGAAGACATAGCCCTCAGTGATTCCACGGTAGATTGAAAGCGACGGGACTCAGCGATCTGACTGTTGTTTCAGTGGGATTCCAAAAGTACCGTCACAACAGTCTTCAAGCAGATGGTCTAACAGAGATTGCATGGTGCCGAGATTCGCCTAATAAACGATTGATCTACCTTCTCTTACCGAAAACCCAACAATCAAATCAGCTAATACGACCTCAACCATGCCTGAGGGAAATAGACGTGATTCCTACCGGTGGTTAATGTTATTTTAACTCTACAGTTTCTGCGTGGAACTTATCACGCCGTATTATTCAACGAAAAACTATTGAGATTTCACCGGTACACCCATTCACATGAACGACTCAACCACCTCATCAGAATTGTCGGCATATCAATCCCGAGAGGCTTACGTCAAAGAACACTTAAATCGAAACATAGCCGTCCAACTTACTCATGGCATGTTTGGCCAGACCGGATTCAGGATATTTAATGCCCCTACTTTTTTGCCTGTCTTTCTCTACTCTCTTTCTGGTTCAGAATTCGTTGTAGGCCTTGCGAGATCGCTGCAGGCCTTCGGGCAGGTAATAACACCCATGGCTGGTGCGGCCATGATAGGTCACCGACGCAAAACACTTCGCATAACATTGTTCTATGGCGCATTGATGAGACTTCAGATACTGCTTGTAGCCCTGTCGGGTCTTTTGCTGGGCGGACATGACGCAGGGATATACGCAGTTGTTTTTTTCATGTGCCTGATGGGGCTTTTCCAGGGGATGCAGGGTGTCATGATGAATACACTGCGAGCAAGGGTCATACCGGTAAATCGCAGGGGATTTGTCACCGGCTGGCGGAACTTTCTGGCAGGTGGAACGACTGCCGGAGTTTCCTATTTCGCTGGTGGTTATTTCATCGACAACAACCTGCTGGGCAACGGCTATGCAACCCTGTTTCTGCTTGCATTCATAATTACATCCGTCGGTTTGATCGCACTCGGGTTCAGTAAAGAACCGGAGGCTGATACCGTCCGCCAAAGACAGACCTTGACCGGTACTATCAGAGCGCTCCCGGAACTCCTGCGCGCAGACCCCCTCTTTGCGCGCTTCGTCCTGGCCTCTGCCCTGGGAACATTCGGCAGAATGGCAATGCCCTTCTACATTCTCTTTGCAACGACAATAATACCCGTATCAGGCACAACTCTCGGCGCACTGACTACAGTCTGGTTGTTAACCGGTACGGCCTCAAATCTGATCTGGGGCAGTATTGCCGATAAAAACGGTTATCGCATTGTCATGATATTGACTTTGATGCTATGGCTGGTTGCACATATCCAATTGATCTTTGCTGAGGGTTTTCTGGGTATTCTGGCTTTCTTTGTCATCGTTGGCACTGCGGTTGGAGGATTCAATCAAGCCAGACAGAATATGGTACTGGAGTTCGGTGTGGCATCTGATATCCCTATGATGGTAGCTGTTTCAAATACCGCTGTTAATTTTATCGCGTCTGTGGGTCCAATAATCGGCGGGTTGATTGCATTTCTGCTCGACTACACAACCATATTTGTCATCTGCGCAATCACACAACTTTGTGCCCTTATTATCATTGTTGGCTGGGTTCCGGAGCCTCGCTATAAGCCTCAATGATCGGAATCTAATTAACAAAAATCAGATTGATAAAGATATCCAGTAAACGGGACTCCACTAATAACATGCGCTCACCACTGGTCAATCTTCAACTGGCACCACTTAGTACAGTAAGCCAGGTCTCACAAGGTGTGGACTATTCAGCACGACCTGCTGCCGCGATTGAGACAGTCGAAATACTGAGGGACGGTGCCGCGACCCAATACCGATCCGATGTGATCTCTGGTGATATCAATATTATTCTCAAAGATGCCAGTGAAGGCTTCTCGGTTTCGGCACAGACGAGCTAGTACTTTGAGAGTGACGGCGAGTTCTATACAGATATCAGCTACTCCGACAATGAAACTGTCTCTGATTTCTTTTATAGTGGCCCGTTGTTGATCCCGTTCACGAGGTTACGGCACGAGAAACCCTGCAGACGGATTTCAGGTCATTTTGATGTTAACGAAGATTTCGCTATTCGTGCTACGGCAAATACAGGTTTCGAGTCCCCACACCGGGACATGTACATATACATCTCCATTCGGGTTTAATGGTGGTTTCTGGTATGTAAGACTCTCTGCTGACTTTTTAAAGTCGCAGATTGAGTCACACCGGCGCCATACACAGCCGGTAAACCAGAGCAGATTTCAGGTAAATTTATGACCCAGGCATTTGAAGGCATTCGCATCATCGATTTTACACAGGTACTCGCCGGCCCCTTTGCGGCGATGCAACTCGCCCTTTTGGGTGCAGAGGTCATCAAAGTAGAACAACCTGATATCGGAGATCAGACCAGGGGACTGATGAATGCCGGAGATGATCTCGGTATGTCTCCTTCATTCATGGGTATGAACCTTAACAAGCGGAGCATTACGCTCAACCTGAAATCAGACGAGGCAAAAGAAATTGTCAGGAGACTGGTTGAAACAACCGATGTTGTGATCGAAAATTTCAAAGCCGGTACCATGGAGCGGATGGGGTTAGGCTTTGACGAATTAAAACAGATCAAACCTGATTTGATTTACTGTTCACTGACCGGCTACGGCCAATCAGGCCCTAAAGCCGGTGAAGCAGCATATGATGGCGCCATACAAGCCTCGTCGGGCATGATGTCGCAGACAGGTCACCCCGAAACCGGTCCAACCAGGACAGGCTATATGCCCGTTGATATGTCGACGGCTCTCAATACAGCCTTTGCCATATCAGCAGCGCTACACCGAAAGGCAAAAACCGGCCAAGGACAAAGACTTGATGTCGCAATGCTGGATACAGCAATAGTCATGCAAGCTGCCCAGTACAGTAACTATCTGAATCAGGGAAGCCTGGTGGGGTTGTTAGGGAATGCATCTGCTACCAAGCAACCCACTGCAAACGTATTTCCCACAAGCGATGGGAATATTCAGATTACGGCATTAAGTCAGGGGCAAGTAGAGAAGTTCTTTCATACACTCGGCATTTCAGAGGCGCTAGCCGATTCCAGGTTCAGTACCGCTGAATCCCGGGTCAGAAATACCCAGAGTGTTAACGAATTGCTCAGTGATTCTCTCAGAACGAATACAACCGCATACTGGATGGAATCGCTGGCCAGGGAAGGTGTTCCCGTGGCAGAAGTGAGGGATATTCCCGAGGTGATTCAAGATTCCCAGTTGGCTCACAGGGGCGTATTTGCATCTATGCCTTCTCCTCTTGCTGAAGATTCAGAGATCACCGTCGTCAAGGCAGGATATATCGCTGACGAAGACGGTCCATCTGTGAGCAGTGGCCCTCCCCGTCTTGGTCAACATACCGATGAGGTTCTGAGGGATCTGGGTTATACGGACGCAGAAATCGCCTCGTTCAGGGAGAATAAGGCCATTTAATAGTCTCCTCCCGGGAATCCCGATCTATACAGCTTCCTGTTTGGGTTCTTTTGGTAATCCAAGCGCACGCTCACCAATAATGTTCTTTTGGATCTGGGCAGTACCACCACCGATAATCAATCCCAGATCAAGCATATAACGATGCTGCCACATGCCATTGTCACGAATGTGCGGGCTGCCGTCATAGAGCAGACCCAACTCTCCAAGAATATCGATGGCTAATCCCGCCACCTGATGATTCAGTTCACAACCCTGGAGTTTCACGATCCATCGCGGTAAGCCTGGTTCTTCACCCTTGATGTCGTGCGAAAGTACGCGCATTCCATTGAATTTCATCGACAGCATCCGGGCCTGTAGTTTCAGCAGTCTGTCCCGGTAAATCGGATGATCCATGAGTCGGGTTCCGGCGATAGTTTCCTGATTCATCATCTCTACTATTTGATGAAAACGGGTCTCAGCCTGATTTGGATCACCAAGACTGCCACGTTCGTGTTTCAGGGTTGCATTTGCCACAAACCAGCCTTCTCCGCGACGCCCAACGATCTGACTTGTGGGCACCCTGACATCCGTAAAAAACACTTCGTTAAAGTGGGAATCACCTGTCATTTGCACCAGTGGCCTGACATCAATACCAGGCGTATCCATCGTGAACAGCAGATAGCTGATACCCTGGTGTTTGGGGGCATCCGGTTCAGTGCGCACCAGGCAGAAGATCATATCGGCAGTCTTCGCGCCTGAGGTCCAAATTTTCTGACCATTGATCACAAAGTCGTCGCCATCAACAACAGCCTTGGTCGTCAGCGATGCCAGATCGGAACCTGACCCGGGTTCAGAATAGCCCTGACACCAGGTCATCTCCCCCGTAATTGTGGGTTCGATATAGGCCTTCTTTTGCTCCTCGGTCCCAAGTTCAAGCAATGTGGGTACCAGCCTCGAGTCTCCACTATGCCCAGGACGGACTTTGGCGCTGGCGAATTCTTCAGCGATGATATGAGACTTCAGGATATCCGGCTTTGCACCGAAGCCGCCATATTCTTTCGGAATCAGCCTTGCTGCATAACCATGCTCAATTAACAATTGCTGCCACGCGATCCCGGCCTCGTCCCTCTCTCCTGCCGGAGGTGCGCTTTTTGGCGCCTGATCCCTATGATCGGTGAGAAACTGTTTAACCTCCTGTCGAAATGCTTCGTATTCTTCGCTGTACTCCAGATCCATGCTGTCTTCCCCTGCGCTGCTTCACGCTATCGTACTACATTCGTTGCCAATGATGGGAGGTCTCAATAACCTGATTTATAACCATCCCAAAACCATGTTGATTTGAGTCAATCACTCTTTGTGTACTTGTATGCCAATATTGCATGATCAGATGAAAAAGAGCTTTATCATGCCTATTAAATTCCATCATGCTGGTCTTGTCGTACCAGATCTCGAAAAAGCAAATACCTTCTATTGTAAATTTCTCAAACTCACTGAAACTCTCCGTTTCGACTGGAATAACAATGACGACTATGTAACCGATGTCATTAATCTTAAAGACAGCGCGGCAAAAGCCATCATGCTGAAGGGTGACAATTACAATCTGGAGCTATTCGAATACTCGAAACCGGAACAGAGAGGTGATCCTGCCGCAGAAAGACCCTGCGATCCGGGGATTGCCCACATCGCATTTGAATTCGACGACATTCAGGAGGCATGCCAACGGTTCAAAGACGCAGGTGGAACCCTGCATCAGGATCCGGTAAAACTGGGCCAGACCTGGGCTATCTACGGTCGTGATCCATTCGGGAATATCGTTGAACTGATGCAGCCGGAAAAATAACCGGTCCACGAACGGAAAACCTGGTTGTGTTTTTCAGGTGTAAATACAAAAAAAAAGACTACCCGGATATGAGAGCAGGTTTTCTATCAATCCAGGGCTGAGCTATTTCAAGCTGTCTTGCAAGCTGCAACAGCAGGAGTTCATTACCAAATGCAGCCGTAAACTGCATACCCACCGGCAGATTGTCCTTGCTTTGATGCAGCGGTAATGAAACAGAGGGATTCCCCGTGGCATTATAAAGATGAGTGAATCCCCAGAACTGACGTATGCTTTCACCATATCGCTCCTGGTCGCCATCATTTGTATTCATATACCCAAGTGGCACCGGGGGTTGTAGTAGTGTCGGGCTTAAAATCAGATCATAGTTTTCAAACTGCTTTTCAACGAGCCTGCCAGTCTGATGGATGACGGTCACGGCCCTGGCATAGTCCTGTCCGGTGAATGTTTTCCCGTTCTGGAGCGCACTCATCGTATTGGTTTCAATAAAATCGAAGTTCAACTCGTTAATGCCAAGCACATCTGCCCTCGCCTTAAGTGTATTGGCTACATTCGAGGCGACAAGTACATAGGTTGCTGAAGAAAATAAATCACGATCGAAAGCCAGATTCAATTCGTCAACATGGTGTCCCAGGCTTTCCAATAACTTGACGGTATTCTTGATCCCCAATTTGCACTCATCGTGTACGTTTTCTACACCGGATGCTGGAAACAGATCAACGCCAATCTTCAACTTCCCCGGATTCCCATGATGTCTGC
>CAZJRI010000043.1:0-35369 GCA_964548025.1 uncultured Pseudomonadales bacterium | reverse complement strand
GTAGATGTGCCTGATGTTGATGTGCCTGATGTTGAAGCGTCTGATGTTGAAATGCCTGACGTTGAAGTGACATCGTTTTATTCACAGTGCCCCGGCTACCACATGACCCAGGGTATATCGATGTTGCAGATGGCAGCCAGCTCAGGATTTAAACAGCAACGCGAACGTTTTCTGTAACGACATGGCCATCAAACAGATTGATTGTTCTTTTCGCATAGTCTGCATGGGCGGGACTATGTGTCACCATGACAATGGTGGTCCCTTCATCATTCAAGCCCTGCAACATATGCATCACTTCCTGGCCATGGGCACTGTCAAGGTTGCCAGTCGGTTCGTCCGCCAGAATCAGCCCCTGATTGCCTACTACTGCACGTGCAACTGCAACCCTCTGCTGCTGACCTCCGGAAAGTTGGCTGGGCATATGTTTCGCTCGATGCGCTATGCCTACCTTATCCATGATGGCGGCAACCTTGTCTTTTCTCTCGCGGGTGGGAATATCATGATATAGAAGTGCCAGCTCAATATTCTCGGCAACGCTGAGTTCATCAATCAAATTAAAAGATTGAAAGATAAATCCTATGTTCTGCTTTCGTATATTGCTCAGTCTGGACTCCGAGTAGTTGGAAACATCTTCATCCATAAACAGATACTCACCACTTGAGGGCGAATCAAGCATACCTATAATATTCAACAGGGTTGATTTTCCACATCCTGACGGCCCCATCACAGCGACGAATTCTCCCGTTCCAATCTCGATATTTACGCTGTCGAGCGCTACGGTTTCCACTTCATCAGTTCGATAAACCTTCGATAGGTTGTGCAGCTTTAACATTGGGCTATTACCTCTATTGATTGGTTAATTAGGCTGAACTTAAAACAATAAATACTCATTCTTCTGTCAACTTGAGACGATCCATATCACTAAAACTGGCGTAGGGGCTGACGATGACTTCTTCTCCTGCTTCAAGCCCATCCAGCACTTCTATATACCGGGAATTGCGTCGCCCCAGCCTTATATTCCTTTTTATTGCCTCTGTTCCATCTTCTTTCACAGCAAATATCCACTTACCGCCTGTATCCTGAAAGAACGCACCATTAGGAATCAGGAGGGCGGTGGCTGAATCTCCCAGGGTCAGTTTCGCCTGTATCGTCTGGCCCCTTCGAATTGCTTTGGGCTCTTCACCTATAAAAATGAGGTCCACCTCAAACTGGCCGTTGTTCACCTGCGGATATATCTTGTTGATGGTGAGTTCAAAACTACCCCGGTCTTTCTCAAAATAGGCTGACTGCCCGACATTGACCCGGCTTAGATAGTATTCATCAATGCTGGCTCTGAGTTTGAAACTATCCGGATCATCAATCTGACCAAGGCGGCCACCTCTCTGAACGCTTTGCCCCACCTCGACATCAAGTCCGGACAATTTGCCATCAACGGGCGCTCTTACGTTTAGAGCTTCAAGATTCTTACGAGCGAAGACAAGACTTTGCTGTAGTTGTTGACCACTTTCCGTCAGGAACCCGAGTTGTGTTTCCTGCATCCGCACATCAGTCGCCTGACTCTCTAAAGTGACTGCTCGTCGATTGTTGAAATACTCCAATTCATCCCTGGCGTCCTCCAATTGACTCTTGATGGCAACTCCAGCGATATCAAGATTCTCAAGTCGGCTGATCTGACGACCAAGCCGTTTGATCTGATAATCCATCTCGACAAGATTACGTTTGTGTTGCAAACGATTTTGTTCGAGCTGTAATTCTATGGTTCTCATGTTGTTTAACTGTTCCGTGACCATCGCTTCATTTCGGGTCACATCAAGCTGAAGGGATGTATTGGAGAGCACGACAATTAACTCACCCGCTTTTACAAAGGTGCCATCTTCAATCAGCCGTTCTTCGACTCTGCCTCCTTCAATCACATCCAGATAAACCGTCTTCCTTGGCGTCACCCGGCCCCTTATCGGAATAAAATCCTCGAACAGACCTCGCGTAACAGGCGAGATCGATATTCGATCATTCTCGATAACCAATGACCTCCCGCCTCCCTGATCAATGATGAACCAGGCAACGATCGCGGCGAATACCAGGACCGCTGCTGCTGTGATGAGCTTACTTACCGGTAACTTTTTGTCTTTGACGACCCTGTCCATCCCCTGGCCTGAAATTGATCCAGCCAGAGATACAGGTCTAACCGATGATTTTGAATCTGTTACTTTCATTCGCTTGCCAACAAGTTGACTATCTTTTCATGCATCTATGACGCACAGACATGCGCAAAGGTTGTGCCACATTGTATGTTACTGTTTTTACTGGCTTTTAATTTTGGACTGTTCGAAAATGAACATTAACTACTGTTCGAATACGAACAGTTTGTGTACGATATCGCACACTCTGATCATTCATTTTCACAGGACGGGAATGATGACTGTCGAAGAAGGCTCAATACTCATCGTTGACGACGACGAAGACATATTGACTGCCGGAAAATTATTGCTCAAGCGTCACTATCGTCAGATTGATACCTGTAGCGATCCCTCACAGATTACGGCTTTGATGAGCCAGACCGACTATACAGCCATTCTCCTCGACATGAATTTCAGTCCGGGTGAATCGAGCGGCGAGCAGGGATTTCACTGGCTATCAAGAATACTTGAAACTGATCCTGATGCTGTTGTGGTACTTATCACAGCCCATGCGGGAGTCAATGTCGCGGTAGAAGCAATGAAGATGGGTGCAACAGACTTCATCTCAAAACCCTGGCAGAACGAGAAAATGATCGCCACCCTATCCGCCAGTGTGAAATTAAGGCAGAGCCGATCAGAAGCCAGAGCACTCAAACAAACCAATACCGCTTTAACAGAGGCTGCAAGCGGATCAACACAGCCGATGCTGGGCAACTCCCTGGCGATGCAGGCTGTCTTTGAGATGATAAGGAGAGCAGCACCCACTGAAGCGAATCTGCTCATCCTCGGCGAAAACGGTACCGGCAAGGAACTGGTTGCAAGAGCCCTGCATCAGCAATCAAAAAGAAAAGATCAGATATTCATGACAGTAGATCTCGGCGCTGTTACCGAGAGTTTATTTGAATCAGAACTTTTTGGTCATAAAAAGGGAGCCTTCACCGACGCCAGGGAAGACAAACTGGGCAGACTTCAGGCTGCAAATGGTGGCACCCTGTTTTTGGATGAGATTGGTAATCTGCCCTTACACCTGCAGGCAAAATTGCTGTCTGTACTTGAACAGAGAAATGTTTCGCCCGTTGGTTCAACCAGTAAATTCGATATCGATGTTCGGGTCATCGCTGCAACCAATCTGCAACGCAGTCAGTTAAACGATGAATCGCGATTTCGCCAGGGCCTGCTCTTCAGGTTGAATACAGTTGAGATTACATTGCCACCACTCAGGGAACGACGTGAAGATATCGCAGAAATCGCCACCTACTACGCCGATTTCTACTGTAGAAAATATGGCCATGAAATTAAGGGAATATCGCCATCGGCCATGCAGGCCATCACCCAGTACGATTGGCCCGGCAATGTAAGAGCACTTCGACATGCCGTCGAGAGGGCAATAATTCTCTCCGCTGATTCTACGCTTGAAGCAGCAGATTTTTCTCTTGAGGCCGAACGAACGCCTGAGCCAGTAGCTGTTGATAGTGATGACCCTGATCTCAATCTCGACAGACTGGAAAAAAGGACAATAGCACACGCCCTGAAGCTGAACGCTTTTAATATCAGCCGAGCGGCCAAAGAACTCGGTCTCACTCGTGCAGCACTGTACCGAAGGATGGAAAAGCATGGGCTTTGAGCGTTTCAGCTTAGGCCTGGTGCTCCGAGTATCGATCGCAGTTATCGTCATCGTTATTTTCGCAATACTGGTCGCGATACCCGGTTATCTGGCAGCATCGGTACTTTCATTCTTTGTTATTGTTGGTATCGTCTATGAGATCTTTCAGTACATAAGCAGATCAAACCGGGAACTTACCCGCTTTCTTGACGCTGCACGCTATGGCGATTTTGGCCAGAGATTTCAATTCGAAAACCTGGGTGCGGGATTTGATGCCCTGGGTGAATCATTCACGCAGATACTGAATCGAATTCGTGAAAACAGAAACGAACAGGAAAGTGAGATTCGCCACCTTTCCGCATTGTTGGAACATGTTCCTGTTCCTCTGATATCGATCATGGCCGATGAGCGCATCAAATTATGGAACAATTCAGCAAGACAAATGTTCGGGACCGTTCAGGTGGAGAAGCTCTCTGATTTCGAACAGTTTGGTGCAGAGTTCTTTGATCATATTAAGTCGATTAAACCAGGCCAACAGCGAGTTGCGACATTCAGGTCACTGGATGTAGAGCAACAACTCAAGATATCTGCAAGCGAGATCACGATTGCATCCGAAACGGAAAGACTTATCAGCCTGCAGAACATTCAGAATGAACTTGATGGCATGCAGTTAAATGCCTGGCAAGATCTGGTAAGGGTACTGACTCACGAAATCATGAATTCAATGACACCAGTCACTTCGTTGGCGAAGACTACTGCAAACCTGATTGATGACGCCAGCTCAAAACTTGAAAGCAACGGGAATGTCATTGATTCCCTCATTGATGCGCGGGATGCTGCCAATACAGTGGCGCGACGCTCCGATGGTCTCCTGGATTTCGTATCCAGTTACCGACAGCTTACGCGTTTGCCGGAACCGAAAAAAACTCAGATCAAGCTTGATACCCTGTTTAGTGATGTCGCAGATGTCGCAACCGAGGGATGGAACGATAAGGGCATAGGATTTAGAAAAAGTATCAGCCCGGATCAACTCCATATCAACGCTGACCAACAGATGATTGAACAGGTATTGATTAATCTCATACGAAATAGTGAACAGGCATTGGATAACACCTCCAACCCTAAAGTAACCCTGTCAGGTAAACTTAATGCCAGGGGAAATGTATCCATCGAGATAGCTGACAATGGACCGGGGATCCCTACAGGGGTTGCCGGAAAAATATTCGTACCTTTTTATACAACACGTAACGAAGGCAGCGGCGTTGGTCTGGCGCTAAGCAGGCAGATCATGATTGCCCATGGGGGTTCAATCTCTTTCAGCAATATTAAAGAGGGCGGCGCGCGATTTACACTGGTTTTCTGAATCCCTGATTTGAACAAAACCAACCACCAAAAAGTAAATTGCGCCTTTCAGACGCCAGCTACAACTTTGATCTCAGCTCCACCGTATTACCGTCCGGATCGCTGATATAGACAGATTTACCCATGCCCTCTGCGCCATATCTCTCTCCGAATTCGCCGACCTCAACGCCATGACTCTCAAGATGTTTGCGGATTTCCTGCTCTGTTATAGCCTTTAGTTGCAGGCAGAAGTGATCCACATTGTTCTCGGTTTTCGTTGCCGGGCCACCACCCATTTTCCCCAGATGACTATTAACATCAACCAGATCTAGCAATGCATTGCCACAACGAAGCTGGGTCAGACCAATTTCAGTTGATGTCTGTCGTTCAATCCGGCAACCGAGGACACCACTGTAAAAATCAAGCATCACCTGCAGTTTGTCGGTTCGCAGTACGATATGATCAATTCCTGCAACTTCAAACATGGCATCGTCCATTCGATTAAATTACCTGGAATTTTAGCCTTCATTCGTCACGAATATCCAACCCGACCTCTGCCCTGCTTGATAACCCGCCACTAATTAGAGGAATAAAGAGCCTTCAGCGGTTTATCACAAAAAGCAAGGACACTGTCGGAGAAGTGTAAACAGGGTACAGCAGGGCTGGTCTGAAAGGCTCGTATGCCTATCCCACCGGTTAATTACCCGGTAGGTATAGTCTGGTCGCGATCGGTATTGCCTCAATAGTGAGTTGATGTCTTCTCATAAACAAGTCTCGGGCAGCCTGATCAGGCAGCCGAGACTCTTCCCAGGCTGTCAGATTTTTGTACCAGGTATTTAGTACCATAGTGCCATCTTCAGTAGAACGATCAGCTTCAGCAAACAATCCCTGGACTTCTGTATCGAATCCCGCTTCAAAAGTTTCCCAGGCCTGATTTGAAAGATTGGCAATTTCATCTACATTTTTGTTTTTGATTTTAAACCAGCGAAAAACGTAAATACCCGGTTTTGTTCGAGCAGTATCTGTTAAAGGACGTACAGTAGGCACCATGACCTTCGTATCAACAACATTCAGCCCACTTGGCCCAACGGGATCAGCTAGTGCTTCATCAGACATCAGGACCCAGTACAATTCATTAGTTGCCAACCCAAACAGACCATGAAACAAACCGTAGGTTCTGTGTCCTTCATCCTGTATTTTCGACTCGAGGGCTTCAACATCCCTTAGCAGCTCAGTTGGACTGTTAGAATCGACATCTTTCAGGTGATAAATTCTGTAGATCATCTGCTTGTCCCGGTACTGAAAGGTTATGATTGTAGCTTACTTATACACAATTGTGACAATCAACTTGTTCATGATTCAAGTTCGGTCATTCCTACCGGAGAGACCTTCTCTTACTGGGATGCTAGTGGTGATGGCACTTCAACAATCTGCACAAACGACTTGTCAGATTTACGAATGCCAAGATAGGCATCCCGATAACGGGAATGGATTGGTATAAAGGCATAATCTTCAAAATCACCGCCATATGATTGAAGCCATCTGTCCAGATTACCCTGCTTATCCCGCTCCCGGATCTCTTCTTCCTTCACTCCTTCTCTGAGAACCTTGTCGAGGTGAAGCTCAAGGTCACTGTAGGTGGGTTCATAAACCCAGGCCGGGATCTCATCCTGGTATAGAACCCTTCTGAAGTCCGCTTCCTCGATGGGATTATCCGGCATGGTAGAAACTACTCGTACCGGCCTGGAACCTGTGTAATTTCGAAGGTCAGGCGCATTAATGCCATAGTTCGTATAGGTATCAGCGCTTGAGCTATAAAAATGTCTTTCATAGTAGACAAAGAAAATAGGTCTCTCTGAATAAACGATATATACACCAGCCGTGAGGCAAACTGACTGCAGTATTCCGATGGCAGCAAGATCAAATTTAAGACCTGGTTTGCCCGCTTTGAACACTACAAGGGTCAGCATTGGTCCAAGAATCAGATCAACCCCTATAATGATGCGCATGCCTTCCCAGCCACCGTCTATCGCAAAAAAGAATTCAGGGTACCACCTGTAGATAACCAGGTATGCCAGGACAATAAATATTACAAAACTGATAAGGAAGTGATAAAACGATGCCTGATAGCGTGACATTTACACTGATTCCTCAAATACTGATCGGCGAGGCAGTAGCAGTCGGAAGAATTTCTTCACTTTTTACTTCGAAGGGAATTCGAATACTGATCTTCAAGCCATGTGGCTCGACCTGATCGAGTTCAAACGAGTGATTCTCTCCGTAAAGTTCGACCAGCCTGTTTGACGTATTGCGTATCCCCACACCTGCGCCTTTGTTTGACTGATTCGTATTGCTGATACCCGGACCGTTGTCCGCTACCGACAGCAGTAACTCGTTACCAGACCGCTTCGCATCTATACTGATCATGCCTCCGTCTTCTGCCTGTGTTATCGCATATTTAATTGAGTTCTCTACCAGGGGTTGAAGCAGTAAACTGGGCACCTGGGCGTTAGCTACCTGCTCTTCGATATTAAAGTGCACCTGCAGGCGCTCATCGAAACGAACCTTTTCTATTTCGAGGTAGAGATTTAGCGCCTCTATCTCCTGTTCCAATGGCACTTTCTGTATCGGATCATTATCGAGAGAATATCGCAGGAAGTTACTCAGACGAGTGACCATGGTGCCAGCCAGGGCATTGTCGCGATCCAGTATCAGCGTCGAAATGGCATTCAGTGTGTTGAACAGAAAATGAGGATTCAACTGATAACGAAGCATCTTCAACTGTGCTTCCTGTGCCAATGCGGCCAGCTTCAGTCGCTGTTCTCTCTCATCCTGCAGGATCAGATAGTATTTAACTCCCGCGTAAAGGCCTGTCCAGCCAGCCATAATCCAGAAATCGGAAGAAGCGCGAATCAACACTGAATTGAGTGTAATACCTTCCCCTTCTTCCTGATAACCCATCTGTTGAAATAGAAAATAGCGGAAACCAGTCCAGACGAGTGTTGCAACAGCGGATCCAAGAATAAATCCGGTGACGCGCTGAAAATTCTTCATCTCCCAGGTATACCGGTAGAACCACCTCAACCCAAGGGTAACCACGATGCCAGCGATACATATCAACGTAATATACAAGGAATAATAAGGAGGGATATGACTATCTTTCAGGTAGACTCTGGGCAGGTAGAAACTGATACCGTAGCCTGTAAAGCCAATCACCTGCAGAAGCCAGAACAGGAAAGTTTTTTGCTGCATTTTTTGCGTTATTTCTTGCTGTAACAATGCCTGGCTATTCATCAGCATGACTCAACTTCTTTGTTGTTTTCTCCGGAGATTGCCATAGCTATTGTATCAAACCAGCCACCCGATGCGAAAACTCCGAATCCCTAACGGCTGATCCGTGTCGCCTCGCTATGACAACTGAACTCACTCCATCATGCTTGATTTAACGGAATGCTTGATAGATAGTCGCATGAAATCCGAGTAAAGACAGGTATGGCATGACCAGCAGACAACTAGATGAAGACAAACTCAGAAGTTATTCAGGTACCGTATGGAGCTATAAACAGGGAGAGATGGTTTCCATGCTCATCCAGATCGGCGACCGATTGGGTCTGTACAAGGCAATGGACGGTGCGGGACCCCTGACCGCAGCAGAGCTGGCTGACAAGACCCAACTACACGAACGCTGGTTGTTCGAATGGCTTAGAGGTCAGGCAGCCGCCAGAATTCTCGATTATCATGACCCTGATCGATTTGAACTGTCTCCGGAAGGCGCACATGTACTCGCTGATGAAGAGAACAGTCTCGCATTTGCAGCCGGGGCCTTCTCCGGTGGCACCCCGCCGGAAACCGTCGATAAACTGGTCGAAGCATTCAAAACCGGAATCGGACTCTCCTATGAAGATCTCGGACCGAATGCTGCTCACAGAACTGAGCGGATGCTCGGACCATGGACGAAGCAACAGTTTGTGCCACAGATCATACCGGCACTAACCGATGTACAGGAGAAGCTTGAATCGGGTGCCGTGGCCGCAGACGTTGGTTGTGGCGGCGGCATTGCTCTGATGGCAATGGCATCCGCATTTCCCAATTCAGAATTTCACGGTTTCGACCCCAGCAGCCACGCAATTGCCCGGTGCCAGGATAAGGTTGATGAGATGGGACTCAGCAATGTGAAGTTAACAGTCGCAGGTGGTGAATCATTGCCGAAGGCACCGACCTTCGACTTTCTTATTACATTCGATTGTATCCATGACATGACACGACCTGGCGAGGTCATCACTGCAATCTATCAATCAATGAAAGAAGACGGGACCTGGTTGATCAAGGATATTAAAAGCCACCCGGATTTTCAGCAAAACCTGAGAAATCCGTTCTTGGCAATGTATTATGGATTCTCTGTCACCGCCTGTATGTCATCTGCGCTATCAGAACCGGATGGAGCCGGTCTGGGTACACTGGGTTTTAATCCGGCAGTTGCAAGAGAGATGGTAACAAATGCCGGTTTTACCCGCTTTGTCGAACACGATTTCGAAGATCCGAGCAATCTATACTACGAGGCCAGGCCCTAAGCTTGATACACCAGATGAGGTTCAGCGGCCATCCCTGTTGGATCTGGTTATCCGGGCTGGTCTTCCTGCTCCTGGTTACGGGCTGCAGGGGACCTACCGTTAGCCTTCTGGCAATCAATGATGTTTATAGAATTGAAGGGGTAGACGCCGGAAGGTTTGGCGGGCTCGCAAGAGTCAGGACCATTCGTGAAGAACTTGCGAAAGATAATCCGTCCCTCATCCTGTTTCTCGCAGGGGACTTTCTCGGGCCATCACTCTTAAGTCGTCGTTACAAAGGTCAGCATATGATCGATGTGCTTAACCAACTGGATGGAAAGGATACATTCGATTCAAGATTTTTCGTCACCTTTGGCAATCATGAATTTGACAAATCAAGGCTAAGCGATGCGCAAATGCTTTCCGACAGGATCAAAGAGTCGGACTTCACCTGGCTTGGCAGTAATATCGATTTTGTCGAGATGATTGGTACAGAGCCATATCTCGACAACGTACCTCTCAAAGATTCTGTCCTAATTGATGCAAATGAGCTGAAGATAGGCATTTTTAGCATTACAACCAGAATTAAGCATCCTGAATATATCAGCGCATTCAACGACTATGGCGAGACCGCAGAGAAATTCACAAAAATTCTTCGGCAATCCGGCGCAGACATCGTAATCGCTCTTACTCACTTAAGTGTGAAGGAAGATATCGCTATCCTGAATGAACTTAGAGACAACGGCCCGGATCTGATAATCGGCGGACACGAACACCACCGTCTCAGCCAATGGTCGGATGATGAGAAACGTGTCGTCATAAAAGCTGATGCCGAAGCCAGATCTGCCGCTCTGGTCGAACTTTCGCTGGATTCAAAAGGCAATGTCGACACTACCTTTGAGTATCTTGAACTGGACCCATCCGTACCTAAAGACAACGAGGTCAATAACCTTGTTGAAAGCTGGTTGGCTCGAAACGATCAAGACGCATGTCTGGGGACAGACGAAGCTGCGGGTTGCATGAAGACACCCCTGGTTAAAACTGATACTGAATTAATAGCAGAGGAGCTTGAAATCAGGCGATTTGAAACGAATTTCGGAAATTGGATACTCGATACAGCCAGGAGTGCTTTTGCTGATGAGAATGCCCAGATCGCCATCATGAATGCAGGAGGTCTAAGGCTGAATCAAAATATTCCTGCAGGACAATACATCACCCGCGGACACATCGAGGAACTCATCGCCTATCCGACTACACTGCGACTCGTGCAGATAACAGGTAAAACCCTGAGAGAAATCATCAATCATTCAATTGAAGACTGGACAGGCAATGGTTGGTTTCTACAGATCAGCGGCATGTCGTATGTGCACGACTCAGAAAACCAGACAGTCTCTGAACTCAGGCTGGAAAACGGCAGGCTCATTGAGGATTCTATGAAACTAAGGATGGTCGTCAACGATTTTCTACTCAACAGACGTTTTGATCAGGACGGCTATAGGATGATAGGCCCGGAAAATCTGATATCTGACAAACAGGTAGATTTAGTGAAACTGGTTCTCGAAAGATTCAGAAATACCGGGACAATTGAACCAGTGGTAGATGGTCGGATCTGCAATATCAGACTCAGACCCAGGCTATGTCGGCGATCAGATTTGAATTGAAGATGGAAGATAGGGTGTCGCGGGCAGGATCCGACTATCCTGCCTAAAAAAACTGTCCAAAAATCCCGTTCAAAGTAGAGCTATCTATTGGGTCCTCGATCCATCGGATACGGCTGCCATCTTTCCATATCGACTCTTGGCATGACCGTCGGATTGACTGAACTCATCGGCCATTTACCCTGCAACGCGAGCGCCACTTCTTTGCCTGCTCTTCTCCTGGTTTCAAAACGCATTCGGGTCGTGGCAGATGCTGCATGGGGCGTCAAAATCACATTCTCCATCTGCAACAGGGGGTTATCCTTATCGGGTGGTTCCTGCTCCAGTACATCAAGCCCCGCTGCCGCTATCTGACCATCCTGCAGGGCTTTAATCAGCGCTGATTCATCAATCACCGGACCCCTGCCACAGTTTATGACTACCGCCGAATCCTTCATCTGAGCGAACTGCGCTGTACTCAGCATCCCTCTGGTTTCTTCATTAAGACCCGGATGTACTGACAGATAATCTGATCGCTCAAGCAATTCTGCATAGGTGACGGGTTCTACCCCCTCACCTGTCAGCTTTAACTCGGAGACATAAGGGTCGTAAGCAATTATATGCATACCGAAACCTTTCGCTCTACGCGCTACGGCTCTTGCAACGTTACCAAACGATATCAGCCCCAGGGTCTGACCCCACAGTCTGGGTACATTATTCAAAACTGGTCTGCCTTTATACCAGTCACCTCTGTTAACCATACTATCCATGATCTTGACACGTCGAGCGCTTGCCAACAATAACATCAAGGTGTGATCTGCAACCTCTTCAATAAAAACATCTGGCACATTGGTTACAACAATACCAGCTTCAGTCGCCGCATCAACATCAACCATGTCGACGCCAACACTACCCACACCGATGACAACACACTTTTCCAGCCCGGCAATAATCTGCCTGTCAATATTGATACCCCAGGATGTGATCAAAGCATCAGCATCCCTCGCACCTTCAAGAAATACGCCCGGACTACTGCCGTCAACCTCAACGATTTCAGCAATAGAATCGAGTGATTCCAGTTCAAGGGCATATCTTTCCGAAATGGGCGTTTCTCGGGCAACTGGCGGGAGTTGCACCACTACTTTCTTTTTTGCAGACATCGGTTAATTGTTTCCAGATCAAGGGAATTCAATACTGACAGAACCTGATGCAGATGCAAAGTCAGCGTAATCCACTATTACCGGACTCTATATTGCGCTGTTAATTATATTCATTGCTTTTGGCAGGCTGGAATGACCGGCTGGTTCACTCCGATCTTGAAGCATCTGATTTCCAACAACAATCAGAACGGTTCGACTTCGCTTTTGTATCAATGAGTTAATCAGCAAAAAGGGGTCACAGAAGATATTGACGACTCAGTCAAACATCTCCGCGATAGCCTCCTGCCACCGGCTAAAGTCAGACCCTCTGGAATCAAGCAGCATAAAACCCACGTGATATTCATCGGTCTCATCGTTCCTCCGCTGCCACATAACCTCGGCTACCACAAATACGGGTTGTCTTCCTCTCGTATCCAGACACAGCCTTAGAATACTGCCTTCCGGGATGCTTCTATCGAGCACCACCTGTACCCCGGTGCTTGACAGATCATGCGATTTGCAGATGACGATATCCGCATCTTCACCCGAATCAGGCGCACTCGCTGTCATTTCAATGAAGACAGTCGTATCCTTCTGAAATCTGGGGGCAACCCTTTCATCTGCTACAGGAATCATTCTTATTCAAGCCCCTTCTTATCCCTGAGATGTTCGATAACCTGCCGGAATCTATCAGTACCTTCTTTGCCATTATGAACGATCTGGCATTCCCCCCCGGTGAGAAGGTCAGCGAATTCTTCTTTCGTATATTCACCCAGATTAAGCCCCGATCGATCCACAAAAATCAGCTTGTCCTCGGTTGTGCTATCAACAGCGAGCCGGGCTTCGATTTCATCGCCAGAAGCCATCATCAGTTTGACAACAGCACCTGGCTCGAGTGTTGAAACTAACGTCCTTGCTTGTGGAGATGCGCTATTTTCATCCTGTTTGTCGGGTGAGTCTTTTCCTTGAACCAGGGTAGTAACTTTTTTCTCCTCAGTATTCCTTTTTCTTTTTTCGACCTTTCTCCGTCTTATCTGTCTTTGCTCAAGCTTCTCTTTCTGAACCTGGTTTTTGGCAAGTTTCTTTAGTTCAGCGCGAAGGGTTTTAGACATGGCTCCTTTTTGCGGCATTTTGTAGATGGTCTCTGACCCCAGCAGATAGGCAAGTTCATCGAAACTCACCTGCAGAACTCTTGCTCCATTTCGACCCGTAAAGAGTACCTGCCGCAGTTCATCTATTTTGAGTGTAAGCCTGATATGCCGGGCTGGTTTTTTTTCTTCAGAAATAACAAACCACTGACCACTTTCAAGATTCTCAATTGGCGCCAGAAGGGACTGGCTAACCGTGGTATTTTCACTCAACAGGCCTTCTTCCAGTTCGATGAGATTGAAAGGTTCACACTCAAGGCTTTTACCGCTCATCACATCAATATGAGCCGCTTCAACAGCGGCCAGTTCATCTTCAGCCGATTGCTGATCGTGTTCCAGCGAAACCAGACACTGCTTCAATTCAGCAGGTAGGTGCTCGATGATGCGGTAGAGTTCCTGTTTCTGTTTGAATCCCGGCAACTCTTTATTCGGCGTTGCTTTAGGCTTGTCATTTCCCGTACCAGCCTCTTCAGCTACAAACGCCTTGATCTCCTCTTCTATCTGAACGGCTTCAACGACCGGTTCAGCAACAGAAACAGAACTATCCAAAGGTTGCAGCGTCATTATAAGTGTTTCGGTTAGTTTGGTAGCTCTTAACCACGCCTGACTCCGAACCCCCTCGCGCATCAATATGAGTTGCAGCGAGTCAAACCAGGCGCCGTGAAGAAAATGAACAATCATCGCAGGCAATAGTTTATTCGCCATCTGTCTGTTGAGCATCTCAGCAGCCAGTTTTCTGGTCATGACTATTTTCAACTGCCCTGCTTCGGCATCAATCAACCGCTGTTCCAGGCGATTCATCTGGGCTTGTTCCTTCTCGGAGAAGGCAAGAATGTCTTCACTTAACATTGTGAGGAGATTGTCGCGAGCATTCTGCATATGCGATTCACCCCCCACTTGTTCTGTTAGTATTGCAAGTCCGGTAAGTGATACGCTGAGCTTGTGCCTTACAGCAGTTTCCTGTTTTCCATGGAGATCTGCCAACCCTATGGTCATTTCGATCAGATCCTCAAGAATTTTCAGAACCAGATGGCCACGAGACAGGCTTAATATCCCGTCACTGATCGCTATTCTCATCAGGCAGGCAATGGCTCCCATAAACTGTCTCGAAATCTCATTGGGGAATTCTATTGACTGAAGTATTCGGCAACAGATGGATTCCAGAAACTCAAGCAGTGCATGGTGTTTTTCAGGTAACACCAGGTCTTTTTCCATATCAGACAAAATCGAAACTATCGAAAAACCGTCAATGCCCTCTTGCTGGAGTGCTCTAAGATGCTTCAATAACACAGCCTCATCCATCACGGTTGTCTCAGAATCTGAATTCGATAAAAGAGGGTATTGAGCTTTGATCGCCGTATTGAGAAATCCCTGGTCCATAACTGGCACTCCTGAACCAGCCAAACGTTTTTTTAACGGTATTAATGAGGAATAGGTATAAGATGCTGCTTTGTCAAGAAAGTACCGACAGATCAGTCAAAGGCACAAATATGAAGGGTGATCCGAGGGTGCTGCTCATTGGTGGCACGTCTCACGCGGGCAAAACCTCACTGGCAACATTTCTGGCGTCCGAAGTTGATGGCGAGCACCTTTCTACCGACAGCCTGGGCAGGCACCCGGGTCGTCCCTGGCCTCGTGGAAAAAATCCGGTTCCTGCTCATGTGGCAGATCACTATCTGACTTTGTCGCGGAACGAACTGCTGACAGATGTTTTGAGACACTATGCAGGTCTCTTGCCAGCAATCGAAGACATTATATCCAGGCGAATCAATGACAGAGCACTGAAACCGCTGTTTTTTGAAGGCTCCGCACATTGGCCCTATCACGTCGCGGATCTTGTTTCAGAGAATGTGCAGGCTGTCTGGCTGACGATTAATGAACATCTGCTTACGCAGCGCATTTATGACTCAAGCAGCTTTAGTCAATCCGGTAAAAAGCAGAAACGACTGATACAGAAATTCCTGGATCGATCGATCCATTACAACCATCAAATGAATGAAGCGATTCAGCATCTGGGACTGAAAAGCATCGAGGTGACGTCATCAACCGGCATGCCGGATCTCAGGAAGAAAATTATCAGCAGCCTGTCCCGGCAAAATTGACCTTTCACGTCTCACCCAAGCAGACTATTGCCTGGTTGATTTGCTCCCTTTGACTCAGCCGCCGACCAGTTGACCAATCTGACCAGAGTAGTACATCTGTTTCTCAGCATCCATCCCATAGATAGGTGGCACAATACACATGGAGTCAGCTACCTGCCAAAGTGGCTCCAACCTCTCTCGTACCTTGTCAAGATCACCAATGGCTACAAAACAACGAACCATTTCGTCCGGCACCTCATTAACCACAGACATGAAATCAGCCTTTCGGACGCCTTCCTGACAAGCCTGCGCCTCTTTCTTGAAGCCATGTGCCTCGAAGAAACTCTCGTACTGTGTGATGCCCGCATAGAATGCTACTGTTGGCCTTGCATCATCAAGGGCTTCTGCTTCGTTCGGATTTGGTGCGACCCAGGGCCAGATATTAACTTCGATATCGGATCTCTTGCGATTGGACTGACTCAGTTGATCAAGAATGACGGGACCCATTTGCTCAAGAGTCCATTCAACAGACCACATGGGATGGCCGATGACGCCATCACCGATTTCCACGGCCAATCTGGTCAACTTTTCTCTTAGTGACGCAATCCAGATCGGGATATGCTCGCGAACAGGTGGTTGCCCCTGAGATATTTCTGCAAAACTGGCAGAGAAATACTCACCTTCGATCGGATCAAGGCGTTTGTGAGCATTCGCTACGATATAGCGAATGGCACCAACAGTTTCTCTAAGGTGAGTCAGCGGCTTGATCGGAGGTGCGCCAAAGACTCCTGTGGTCCATGCAGAGACGGAGGAACCCAGTCCTAAAATAAACCTGCCATTTGAAATACGGTCCATATCTATCGCTGCCATCGCTGTTTCCGTTGGACTTCTGGCGGCGGCAATCGCAATTCCGGTTGCAAGTTTTATGGAATTTGTCATGGTAGCCGCTGCTGCAAGCGGTATAAATGGTGGCCCATAAACCTGAGGCGCAAACAGACCCTCCATCCCTTGTTCTTCCGACTGTTTCGCCAACATGCCGATCAACGAAGCTTCAACCACAGGTATCATTCCCCAGTATCGGCGTTCTTCTCCCACTGCATTAGTTGCCATATCTCACTCCCCTCTTCTTGTTCACCAGCAAGCAATATTCCCAGTTTATTGATATCGATGTATCAAAGGCTCCCCAGATGACTTTCATCCACTTCATCCCAGACTGCTCTGATTTCATCGAAGGGTGCAGATCTTACTTCACTTGAGGCACCCAGCACCATCGTCACTCTATTCGAAGTATCATAGGGTAGCCATTCTCCTGTAGAAGGATCACCCGTCCTTGCGAAATTCGCCCAGGCTTGCCTTGTGACTTCTGATAGTCTGTCAGCGGCATCTCCTTCGCCAAAAAATCCCTCCCCTCCATTTTTATCGTACGTACCGAATACGTATCCAAGTTCAACCGCATGACATGCCCCCATAACACCATTCAACAATGGAGACTCCCAGTCAAATAGATAACAAAATACGTTATCGTTGTGTTTTCGTTGCGCTTCTAACAGTTTTATCGCGGGGATTCTAAACACCCTGTCAGTGGAGATTGCTGATGCAATATCCGATGGAGACGAAGACTTGCCTTGCTCTTTCAGAAAATTCCTGTAAGTGGCAATTGCTTTTGAAGCACCATCATTGAAATGTCTGGTCACATTGTCAAACAACTGTTGCTCAGTCATATCTGCTGCGGACGGATCGAGCCCTGAAAAGAGTCTCCACTCTTCCAGTATTGACCCCGTCATCAGGCAGACATCCGCAGCAAATCCGTCCCTGATTCCATCAATCGGCAAACAGGGCAAATCCTCGCCATCAACGACCGGTTGAAATGACATACCTGGCAATGATCGTTCATCAGCAACCGCTGCCAGTTTGGTCTGTACTTCCGTCAGGATCGATTCATCCAGATTCATCAGCTTGTCTGTTTCATCTGCTGATACGCCCAGTAATTCAAGCACTGTTTCGGCAACTCTTGTCCCGGACTCAATGGTCAGTGCCGTATGACATGCACCACTTTGTGGTATCGCTTTGTGAAACAACCCTCTTGCTGCTGGCATTACAAGCAGAGAACCGACTGACATACCCCCAGCGCTTTCACCAAAGATAGTGACGTTAGTGCTATCACCCCCGAAGGCCTCAATATTATTCTTCACCCATTCAAGTGCTGCGACCTGATCCAGCAATCCCTCATTGCCTTTTGCAGGTATCTTACCGTTCGTAATTTCATTGAGGTTCAAAAATCCGAGCGCGCCCATTCGGTAGTTGATGGTAACAATTACAACGTCGCCATCCCTGGCCAGATACTGACCGTCGTACATAGCCTGTGACCCGGCACCGATCGTAAATCCACCGCCATGAATCCAGACCATAACCGGTCTTTTCCTGTCATCGACAGATGGGGTCCAAAGATTTAGATACAAGCAGTCTTCGTCCTGAACAGGTGGTTCCGGGGGCGCACCCATAATGCTATCAAGCGGGCTTTCATTTTGAGGCGCCTCGCTGCCAAACCGGGTGGTCGCAAGTACTCCATCCCACTCTTTGCAGGGCTTTGGAGGCATCCACCTGTTCGCACCAACTGGCGGCGCAGCATAAGGGATTCCCTTGAAGATTGTCAGACCGTCTTCCACATAACCTTCAACCTTGCCTTTGTCTGTCGCTACTTGTATCCCCATGAAATGATCCTCCTAAATTCGAATCAATATCAGTTTGTCTTCATTCTTGATAGCTATGCTACAAGACCACATACACCATACTTAAATTGTTGGCTCATGGACCGGAATCAAATTGATTGCATTCAGGTTCACCCTGAGTTAAATCGTCCTGCCACCGTCCACATTCAAAGCCGTGCCCGTTAGAAATACCGCATCATCTGAAGCGAGAAAAGTGACAGCACCGGCAACATCGTCAGGCTCCCCCATTCGACCGAGTGGGATGGTACTGACTAGTCGCTCCTTCATCTCATCACCCATATCTTCAGACGCAATACCTGTTGCCCCTTTCATGAAACCGGTCAGCGAGGCGACAGGATTCACTGCGTTGACCCGGATATTATTACGCGCAACTTCCACAGCCAGCCCTTTGGTCATTGTAAGTACTGCACCCTTGGTTGCGTTATAGGGTGTAACACCTGGCCTGGGTGCAATAGCACCGACCGATGCAATATTGATAATCGAGCCCCCGTTCCCCTGTTCGATCATCATTGGAATTACGTATTTACACCCCAGGAAGACACCTCTTACATTGACGGCAAATACTGCATCAAATTCTTCTACTGAAATTTTCCACGCCAGTTTGTTCAGGTGACTGTAACCTGCGTTATTTACCAGAACATCCACGCCGCCAAATGCTGATTTGGCCTGTTCAGCCATTGCTATGACCGCATCCTCTTCAGCAACATTAGTAACAGAAGTTTCAATCTTACCGGTGGCATCAAGACTTTCTGCCACAGTCGAAAGCCCCTTTTCATCAATGTCAGATAACAGGACATTGGCGCCCTCGCTGGCAAACCTCGATGCAATGGCCGCACCGAAACCGGATCCCGCGCCGGTTACGATTACGTTTTTTCCTGTAAATCGATCCACTTTAGTCTCTCCTATTCTCAAATATCGGATTTCAGATTAAATCTTCTCTCTGCAATTCCCTTAACGCCCAGACCTTTCACTCTGTACAATCCACCAGCACCTTCCTCATCACTCGTCCTGTTACCGGAATTGCTAATCGATGTGACATAGAGTTCGTCAAGATCCGACCCACCGAACATTACCGAGCTCGGCAAATTAACCGGCATCGAAATTCTTTCATTCAATTTACCATTCGGATCAAGACAACCCACCTCGCTTGAACCTGTGAGTGCCACCCAGATATTACCCGACTCATCTACCGTTGCACCGTCTGATCCTGTTTCATGATCGGCGCCATTAAAGAAAACTCGCTTATTTGAAAGGGGACCATCCGGAGAGTAATCGTAGGCGAGAATACGACGTCGGCCATCGTTAAAGTAGAAGGTCGAGCCATCTGGACTGAAACACGGACCATTGGCAACGATCACATCCTCTTCCAAAACCTGAAGGTCCAGATTCTCATCAAGACGATAAAGGCAACCGATAGACCGATCCCTGATCTTAATGCCCATCGACCCGGCGAGAAAATTACCCTGCCTGTCAGTTTTCCCATCGTTGAATCGAGTTTCAGCTAGTTCGGATTCAGGATCTTTGATCAATACCAGCTCTGAAGTCTGAAAGTTGAAAATGTTCAATCCCGACTGGAGCGCCACAACGGCACGATGATCGTCGATAATAGCCATACTTCCGATCATGCAGGGCAATTGCCAGGAGCTGATATCACCTGAATCTGACAGTCTGAAGATCTCACCCTTGAACGAATCCACCCAGTAAAGGCTCTGCAGCGCGACATCCCACAATGGACCCTCACCAAGGGCATTTTTGATACTGGCAATGCGTTCGATCTCAACCATAACTCAACCGATCTCCAATCTGCTTAATCTCAGCTTCCGTCCAGACAGCTATCATCCAGGATAATTAACCAGCACCTTATCGAATAATTCCGGGCTGATTTCCTCCTCTTCCAGAAGTTCCTCCAGGGAATGTTTCATGGTTCGCATACCGTGACTCTTCTCACTTGTCAGTATAAAGCTCTTCAAAAAATACGTTTCCCGACGCCTGAGCGTATGTCTGACCGCCATCGTATTAATCAGAATTTCGCACGCTATCCTCTTGCCACCGCTCAATGTAGATAGCAATTCCTGGTGTACAACGCATAGAAGCGCTTCAGAAAGCATCATCCGGATCTGCCCTTCCTGTTCCGGCGGGACATAGGAGAATATACGTTCCAGTATTTTATCAATAGATATCGCATGCAATGTCGACAGGACCAGAACACCTGTCTCAGCGGCAGTCAGGGCAATCTGGATTGACTCGAAGTCGCGCATTTCACCAATTACGATGACATCTGGATCCTGCCTCAGGGCAGCCTTCAGTCCTGTTGCGAAATCCCGGGTATCTTTACCAATTTCTCGCTGACGGATGATCGATTGCTTATTCTCGTGCATGTATTCAATTGGGTCTTCAATTGTCACGATATGCTTGTTCGTCGTTCGATTCAGATAATCTACCATCGCTGACAACGTTGTGGTTTTACCCTGGCTGGTTGTACCGGTGATCAGTATCAGGCCCTTATCCCGGTTACACATCTTCGTCACAATAGGCGGCAGCCTTATCTCTTCGAGGGACATCGGGGAGTAGTTCAGTATTCTGATCACCGCGCCGACCGTGCCATTGTTGAAGCTGAGATTGACTCTGAATCTGTGCCTGCCCAGCGTTTTGATCAGATCAATGTCGAGATCTTCTTCGAAGGCGAGGGTTTGCTCCTCATCCAGGAATGAATAACAGAGCTTTCTTGATGTTGAAGGTGTGAGCAGGTCTTCATTCAGCGGTTTCAGCTCACCAGCAATGCGATACATGACTGGCAGGCCACTCACGATATGAACATCAGTCGCTTTGTGATCCACCGCTTCTCTCAGAACATTTGTAATTAAAGGCGCACTTTCTTCGCGGGTATTCAATCACCTATTCCTTCAGTAAAGAGTCGGGGCAGGTATAAAAGTCGACCAGGTTTCAATCTACTACCTGATCCGAACAAATTGCCCCGAACAAATTAGCAGCTTAAGTTCCCTTTTTGAACAATGACATTCACATATTCCCCATCAGCTTATATGCCGATTCATCAGGGGCGCAAAAATCGTCGACGGCCTCCTTGTTTATACCCCAACCCGTTGAGCATATTTGGATCACCGATCCGATTTTTGAGATTGTCAGGCATGACTGCAGGCAGTGTTCGCATGACACAAGTCAAGAAAAGAAAAAGAAGGTCTATAATCTCTTATTTGGCACGCGTTTTAGGAGAAGATCTTGCCATCATCATATTGCAAATTAAGGTCCAACCAGTGTAGAGTTGGCCGTCGCCGAAAAGGACTAAATTCGACCTTGTCTGACCGGCAGCAAGCTTTCCATTGAGGTATTAAATGGCCTACGTTTTAGTGAACAGTCGAAGTTTTGAGCTGATTTGCAACAGGCACTGTTGTTCTGCAATAAAATTACGGGGTAAATCGTGACTGAGTCTTCACTTTGGCCGTTAGTGCTCTATTTTGCCACTGTTTTAGGACTAGTGGCATTTATACTCGCTCTGTCATCAATCGTCGGCGAAAAGTCTTCGATGAAGCGTGCCACCGTCGAACCTTTCGAATCCGGCGTTGTTCATATTGGCTCGTCCCAGATTCCTATCTCTGTTGAGTTTTACCTGATTGCCATTTTCTTTGTGATATTCGATCTGGAAACCGTATTTATATTTGCCTGGGCAGTCGCATTTTATGAACTGGGGGTATTCGGCTATCTGGCTGTCTCCGTATTTATCCTGGTTCTGATTATCGCCCTGATATTCGAACTGAAATCCGGAGTGCTGGATTGGGGTACAAAGACCAGGACAGGACTACCAGAAGGCTTTCGCCTAGAAAAAGCAGGAGAATAGAGATGGAATGGAGCTTAACAAAGGCGGAAGAGAACATCCCGCTCACGGACATCGACGTGGGTCTGGACGAACATGTAAAGAAAAATGTCGTTATGACCAGCCTCGAAGATTTGCTGGCCTGGGGCAGAAAGCACTCAATCTGGCCTTTCAACTTTGGCCTATCCTGTTGCTATGTCGAGATGGCCACCGCACTTACCAGTCGATTCGATATGTCCAGGTTTGGCGCAGAAGTCATCAGGGGAACGCCGCGACAGGCAGACATGATCATCATCTCCGGCACCTGCTTTTTGAAGATGGCGCCAATCGTTCAGCGCCTCTACGAACAGCTTCTGGAACCCAAGTGGGTAATCTGCATGGGTTCGTGCGCAAATTCCGGCGGTATGTACGACATTTACAGCGTCGTGCAGGGCGTTGATAAGTTTATCCCGGTTGACGTTTATGTACCGGGCTGCCCTCCAAGACCGGATGCCTTCCTGCAGGCACTCGTGATGCTTCAGGATTCAGTAGGTAAAGAAAGACGCCCCTTGAGTTGGATTGTAGAAGATCAGCAAGTTATTAAACCGGAAAGGCTCAGTCAGAGAGATCTGAGAAACGAAGAACGGATGAAAGCAACCGATTTAAGAAAGCCTGATCAAGTATAGAAGGTAAATAAAGTGTCTTCAGTAGCGGTACAGATAGCAGATGTCGAAAGGGAACTTCGAGACAAGTTCCCCAATGCGTCCTTTTTCGCTCAAAAAACCGCAGATAATATCCCGACAATCTGGGTCACCCGCGATAACGTCATAGAGGTCCTGGGTTTCCTCAAACAGAACTACGAAATGCTGTTTGATCTCTGTGGTGTCGATGAACGCAGCCGCGTTAACAATAAATCGTTGCCTGAAGGCGACTTCACGGTTGTTTATCACCTGATGTCATTCAGCCGCAACAGTGATGTCCGTATCAAAGTCGCATTGTCTGACTCGGACCTGAATATCCCCACTGCAATTCCGGTCTATCCCAACGCAAACTGGTATGAAAGAGAAGCCTGGGACATGTTTGGGATTACATTCACCAATCACCCGAATCTATACCGAATTCTCCTGCCACCTACCTGGCAGGGACACGCGCTGCGTAAAGACCATCCTGCCAGAGCGACAGAGCTTGAACCATTCAAAATGGATATTGAGCGTCAGGACAAAGAGCAGGAAGCCCTCCGATTCAAACCTGAAGACTGGGGGCTCAAGCGACAGGACGACAATACGGAATTCATGTTCCTGAATCTTGGTCCGAATCATCCATCTGTTCATGGTGTATTTCGAATCGTATTACAGCTCGACGGTGAGGTTATCGTCGACGCTGTTCCTGAAATTGGTTATCACCATCGCGGTGCCGAGAAGATGGGCGAGCGTCAGACCTGGCACAGCTATATCCCCTATACAGATCGTATTGACTATCTGGGCGGTGTGATGAATAACCTCCCCTATGTCATGTCAGTTGAACAACTGGCTGGCATAGAAGTACCGGACCGTGCAAAGGTGGTTCGTATCATGCTGGCGGAGTTTTTCAGGATATCCAGCCACCTTGTTTTTTACGGTACTTTCGCACAGGACGTCGGTCAGATGTCGCCCGTGTTCTACATGTTCTCGGATCGTGAACAACTCTTCCGCATCATTGAAGCCATCACCGGGGGGAGAATGCACCCTGCCTGGTTCAGGGTCGGGGGTATTGCTGCCGATTTGCCTGAGGGATGGGACAAAATGGTACGGGAATTTCTCGATTGGATGCCTGCTCGTCTCGCTCACTACGAGAAGATGGCGATGCAAAACAGTATCCTGAAACAACGCACCCAACACGTTGGAATATATACGCCACAAGAGGCTTTCGACTGGGGTGTAACAGGGCCAGGTATGAGAGCCTCCGGTATAGATTTCGACCTGCGCCGGGATCGACCCTATGGAGGATACGATCAG
Organism: uncultured Pseudomonadales bacterium; assembly: GCA_964548025.1. Taxonomy (GTDB): domain Bacteria; phylum Pseudomonadota; class Gammaproteobacteria; order Pseudomonadales; family Azotimanducaceae; genus JAHRVQ01. The sequence goes on along the minus strand of CAZJRI010000043.1, from coordinate 11,165 downwards.
TTTGACTTTGAAATTCCCGTCTACCACAACGGCGACTGCTATGATCGCGCCAGGGTCAGGGTCGACGAAATCCGTCAAAGTCTCAGAATCATTGAACAATGCCTGAATAATATGCCTGCCGGACCCTATAAGTCTGAGCACAAACTGACGACACCGCCCCCGAAAGAGCAAACCATGGAGGATATTGAGACGCTGATTCACCACTTCCTCAATGTCAGTTGGGGTCCAGTTATACCAGCCGGTGAATCCAGTGTGATGGTTGAAGCCACAAAGGGGTTCAACAGTTACTACCTGACGAGCGATGGCGGGACAACCTCCTACAGGACCAGAATTCGTACACCATCCTTCGCGCATCTACAGCAGATCCCCCTGATCAGCCGGGGACTATTGATCGCTGACATGATCGCTATCCTTGCGAGCATAGACTTCGTCATGGCAGATGTGGATCGATGAGGGAAAAGAGAACATGAGTGCAAACCAGGACAATTTAATAACCGCCCTTTCTGAAGAAGAAATTACAGAAATCGAGGCCGAGATTGCTCATTTGCCAGATCGGCGATCAGCCGCCATTGATGCACTAAAAATTGTACAGAGGCATAGAGGCTGGGTATCAGATGCGAGTCTGACAGCAACCGCGAAACTGCTGGGCATGTCAGAAGAAGAACTCGACGGCATCGCCACCTTCTACACACTTATATACAGGCAACCGGTGGGTGAGAATGTCATCCTCTGCTGCGACAGTGTTGCCTGCTGGATCATGGGCAGTGACAAAATCACCGAAAAAATCAAATCAGAGCTCAATATTGATCTTGGTGAAACAACGCCTGACTCCAAATTTACCCTCTTACCTGTAACCTGTCTGGGTGATTGTGATCACGCACCCGCCATGATGGTCGGTAATGAACTACATCACGACCTGACGGAAGAAAAGGTCGTGGAGATTCTGACTAACGCCAAGCAAAGAGAGCAGAAATGAGCGATACCCCACTAACCCGCAACATTGCGCCAGGCAAAGCGCCTACCGACCTTGCCGCGTATGAAGCAAATGGGGGATACCAGGCCGTACGTGACACCATCGGGAAACTTGATGCCGACGATGTTCTTGAGGTCATCAAGGATTCAAACCTGCGGGGTCGCGGTGGCGCTGGATTTCCCACCGGAATGAAGTGGAGTTTTGTTCCGAAACCCAAACCTGGTGAAGGTCATCGCTATCTGGTCGCCAATGCAGACGAGATGGAACCGGGCACTTTCAAAGATCGTCTGCTGATGGAATTTGATCCGCATCAGCTAATCGAAGGCATGATCCTCTCTGCTTACACGATATCTGCAGACAGGGGATATATCTTTATCCGGGATGAATACCACGACGCCATTAAACGACTGAGAGATGCCATCAGCGAGGCAGAACAGAAAAATTATCTGGGCGACCGGATTCAGGGCACGGATTTCAGTTTTCACCTGCATGTGCATATCAGCGCCGGTCGATACATATGCGGAGAAGAGACCGCATTGCTGAATTCGCTCGAAGGCAAGCGTGCCAATCCCCGGGCTAAACCGCCTTTTCCACAGGTCAGTGGTCTGTGGGGGAGACCCACAATCGTCAATAATGTCGAAACGCTTTGCAATATTACGCATATCGTGGCAAATGGCGCAGATTGGTATAGATCTCTGGGCGCCGGTAATGATGCTGGCACAAAACTTTTCGGTGCCAGCGGAAGAGTCAAACATCCCGGCTGCTGGGAACTACCCATGGGTACAACCGTCCGCGAAATCGTAGAAGAACATGCCGGTGGCATGCAGGACGGATATGAGTTGAAAGGATTTCTGCCTGGCGGTGCATCAACCGACTTCCTTGTACGCGAACACCTTGATCTTCCCATGGACTATGAATCAATACAGAACGCCGGAAGCCGAATGGGTACAGGTCTGTTAATTATTCTGGACGATAAAACCTGTCCTGTAGGCATGATTGCCAATCTGATGAAGTTTTTCGCCAGGGAATCCTGCGGCTTCTGTACACCCTGTCGTGAAGGTCTGCCCTGGGTTAAGCAGATTCTTGACGGCATTGAAGCAGGTACCGGCAACCCGGGAGATATGGAGATACTGGAAAGACAGTCTCAGTTTATTGGTGCGATTGGAAATACACACTGCGCACATGCACCAGGTGCTATTGAACCCCTGTCCAGTGGTATGAAATATTTTGAGGAAGACTTTCTTGCTCATATTGAGAGTAAGCATTGTCCCTATGGGAGCGCAGGCTAATGCCCACAATTAAGGTAGACGGCGAAGATCTTGAAGTAAAAGCAGGAGTCAATCTGCTTGAAGCACTCCTGTCTGCCGGGATTGATGTTCCCTATTTTTGCTGGCACCCGGCTATGGGCAGCATCGGCGCCTGTCGTCAGTGTGCAGTGATCCAATATGCCAACGAAGAAGATACCCGTGGTCGCATAGTGATGTCATGTATGACACCGGTGACTGACGACGCCATATTCTCTGTTGATGCTGAATCAGCAGTTACATTCAGGCAATCGGTCATTGAGAACCTGATGTTAAGTCACCCTCATGATTGTCCGGTTTGCGAAGAAGGTGGAGAGTGTCATCTGCAGGACATGACTGTGATGGCAGGACACAGGAACCGGAAATATGAGGGCAAAAAGACCACATTTCCCAACCAGTACCTGGGCCCGTTCATCGGCCACGAGATGAACCGATGCATAAGTTGCTATCGATGCGTACGCTATTACAAGGACTATGCCGGTGGACACGACCTCAGCGCTTTCGCTTCAAGATCGCGTGTTTTCTTCGGGCGGGCTAAAGATGGCGTGCTCGAAAACGAATTTGCCGGCAACCTTGTAGAAGTTTGCCCAACTGGCGTATTTACAGATAAAACCCTGTCAAAACACTATACCCGCAAGTGGGATCTGCAATCTGCACCAACAATTTGCACAGGTTGCTCGTTGGGTTGTAATACCTATACCTCAGAGAGATACGGTGAGGTACGAAGGGTACACAACAGATATCACCATGATGTTAATGGCTATTTTTTGTGTGATCGCGGGCGATTTGGCGCCGGATTCGTCAATTCATCAAAGCGAATCCCCCAGGCTGGCATTCGCAATGACCAGGGTTTGTTTGAGCCAACTGAAATGAATGAGGCGGTCTCAAAGATTCAGAATGTGATAGCAGAGAGTTCAAAAGTCGTTGGTATCGGTTCACCCAGGGCCAGCCTTGAAGCCAATCAGGCATTAAGGGATCTTGTCGGGGCGGGCAACTACTGCAATGGCATGACTGATGTTGATCGGAATTTGCACGGTTTGATCACAGAAGTGCTCACAAGTGATCTGAAAACGCCAGCACTTGCAGAGGTAGAGGCTTTCGATGCGATATTGATTCTGGGCGAAGATGTAACTAATCACGCACCCCGACTTGCCTTGTCACTAAGACAGGCAACTCGAAACCTCGCCGCAGAGATGGCCGCCGATACTCAGATAGCAGACTGGCACGATTCGGCTGTTAGAGTACTGGCTCAGCATAGCCGTAGCCCGATGATCATCGCCACACCGGATCAGGATCGGCTAGATGAGGTAGCGACCCAGTCTTTCAGACTTCAACCATCGGATATTGCACGATTGGGATTCGCAATCGCCGATGAGATAAACGGTGATTCACAACCAGGTTCCTCGGACTCATTTAAGCCTATCGCTGATATCCTCAAGGCCGCGAAGAGACCGTTGATTATCTCGGGTACCAGCTTGCAAAATGCTGACATTATTCGTGCATCAGCCAATCTCGCCATGGCGCTGACCAGGCATAACCCGGAAACGGGCATCGTCTTATGTGCCAGCGAATCCAACAGCATCGGTGTTGCACTCATGGACAATGAGAATTCGATGACAGAATTGCTAGCCGGATCACCGGATACAGTCGTGGTGCTTGAGAATGATCTCAGCATCAGGCTCGGGCATGAATTTGAAAATGCGGTCGAATCAATCACTAATCTTGTCGTTCTGGATCACCTTGATAATGCGACGGCTACTGCGAGTCATTTCGCGCTGCCAGCCGCAACATTCGCTGAAGCTGAAGGTACCTTCGTCAACAATGAAGGCAGGGCACAACGCTCCATGGCAGTTTTTAAGCCAAAAAGTGATGTCAACGCCAGCTATCATCTGCTGGACGCCATTTCAAATAAGAGCCGGACATCATCACAGGTTCGCGAAGACCTGGTCGGTGCAACACCTGCTCTCAAAGGGATTCTGGATGCAGCACCCGACGCTGATTTCCGATTCGAGGGGAGTAAATTCCCACGTATGACCCACAGATCAAGCGGTCGTACCGCGATGAACGCCAACATTTCTGTTCATGAACCTAAGCAACCGGTGGACGAAGAATCAGCCATGGCCTTCACCATGGAAGGAAATCAGCAACAGGCACCGGCAAGCCTGCGGGCCTATACCTGGTCCCCCGGCTGGAATTCCAATCAGTCCATACACAAGTTTCAGGATGAGGTTGGTGGATCAGATGCAAAGGGTGACCCTGGTACGCTGATTATCGACAAATCAGCCTCTCTGTCCCCCTATCCTTCAACCGTACAGGACTCGGGCAATCTGATCGCCAAGCATCATATTTTTGGCAGCGAAGAACTGACAGCACACGCGGATGAATTATCACAACTCATACCTCGGCCCTATTTAAGAGTTCATCCAAATCAAGCCAGTGCGCTCAACGTCGCAAACGGTGATGGCCTGGCATGTAAGGTGGGCGAACAGGAATTACAATTTGCTGTTGTTATTGATGATCAGATTCCGGATGGCTGTTTTATCTACCCAATCATGGAACAAACCGCTGGATTAAATGCCAGCTCGACCATGACATTTTCAAGAATTGATGACTGGACACAGGATCTGACGCCGCTTTCCCCTAACCTGATAACCTCGGACAGGAGCTCTTAATGGAAGGGCTGACACTGGAAGACTTCATCATATATATTGTCATCTTTGGCACCATACTCGGTGCATTCGCCTGGGCTGCGGTACTCATCTGGTTTGAACGCCGAATGCTCAGCCTGTGGCAGGATCGATTAGGCCCGAACAGGGTTGGCCCCTTCGGGATTGGACTGGCGCTGGCCGATGTAATCAAAATGTTTGCCAAAGAAGACTGGGTACCCCCGTTTTCGGACCGTATCATTTTCGTCCTTGCACCAACTGCGGTTGTTATCGCAATGCTCATGGGGTTCGCAGTTGTACCCTATTCCCCGGATCTCTATGTGGTCGATCTGAATATCGGATTGCTGTTCTTTCTGGGCATGTCATCACTTGCTGTATACAGCGTGTTGCTGGGCGGGCTTTCTTCAAATAACAAGTATTCTCTCCTCGGCGGACTACGCTCGGCGGCCCAGATGGTGAGTTATGAAGTCTTCATGGGACTCTCTCTCATGGGTGTTGTGATGCTTACCGGTTCATTCAGCATGGTCGATATTTTCAGTCAGTTTCTTGGTTTTTTCGTATTCCTGATCGCAGGTATTGCTGAGAGTCATCGACTGCCATTTGACCTTCCGGAAGCTGAACATGAACTCGTCGCCGGTTTCCATACCGAATACTCAGGTATGAAGTTCGGCATGTTCATGGTTGGAGAATACCTTGGTGTTATTCTGATTTCGGCCATCATCTCAACGATATTCCTCGGTGGCTGGCTGGGCTTTGACATTCTGCCCCCGATGATCTGGCTGCTGATTAAGACAGGACTCGTTATTTGCTTCTTCATTCTGCTTCGAGCGGCGATTCCAAGACCGAGATACGATCAGCTAATGGCTTTTGGCTGGAAGGTAATGTTACCTCTGACTCTGGTTAATCTGCTTCTTACTGGCGCGGTGGTGCTCTGGATATGAACAGCAGACTAACCGGACATGATGAGGTAAATCGTATGAACTCAATTGAAGCGGAGTCAGCATCGTGATTTACGTATTGAAATCGATCTGGACTCAAATTGTCAGCCTGTACCGGGTCCTGCTGCATACATTTACACCCGCTGACACAGTCCAGTACCCTGATAAGCCTAAGTTATTCGGGCCAAACGAACCGGTAATGCCCTACCTGGCACCACGTTATCGGGGAAGAATCGTACTTACCCGCGACCCCGACGGCAATGAACGGTGCGTCGCCTGCAACCTCTGTGCGGCAGTATGTCCACCTGACTGCATCGCACTGCAAAAGGCAGAGGGAGAGGATGGACGCTGGTATCCGGAATTCTTCAGAATCAATTTCTCACGATGCATCATGTGCGGTATGTGCGAAGAAGCCTGCCCCACCTATGCAATCCAGCTAACGCCGGATTTTGAAATGTGTGAATACGAAAGGCATAACCTCATCTATGAAAAGGAAAATCTGCTGATCAGTGGTCAGGGAAAATACCCAGGCTACAGCTTTTACCATGTGTCCGGTAAATCCATAAAGGACAAGGATAAAGGAGAAGCGCAGAACGAATCACCTCCCGTTGACGTAAGGAGACTGCTACCGTAACTGGTTGGTTATAAAACTATGCTTGAGCTTGGATTATTTTATTTAGCAGCATCAGTCGCACTGATCTCAACCGTAATCGCGGTGACCAGATATAACGTCGCGCACGCATTAATCTATCTGATCATTTCATTGCTTGCTACAGCGGTTATTTTCTATCTTATCGGTGCGCCATTCGCAGCAATGCTGGAAGTACTCATCTACGCTGGTGCCATAATGGTACTGTTTGTCTTCGTCATCATGATGCTAAATCTGGGCACTACCGGTGACGAACTTGAACACCGGTTGCTACAACCCGGGATGTGGATATTCCCATCGATTCTCTGCCTTGCACTGCTTGCAGAAATTATTTATGTGCTCTCTGCAGGTGACCGGTTGCTTTCCGGAAATGTGATCGGACCAAAAGAAGTCGGCATCCAATTGTTCGGACCCTATGTACTGGCGGTAGAAATTGCCTCCATGCTACTGCTTGCAGGGCTGGTTGGCGCTTATCATCTGGGCCGCAGGTACTTGCTTGAAGCAAGGGGAGGATCATCATGACAGAAGCTGTCACCATCCCCATGGAACATGGCTTGCTGCTGGCGGCCATATTATTTTCAATCGGGCTGCTGGGCGTCATGGTCCGAAGAAACATCATCGTAGTACTAATGTCACTTGAGGTTATGCTGAACGCCTGCGCACTGGCTTTCATGGTAGCCGGAGCCCACTGGGGTCAGGCGGACGGTCAGATCATGTTTATGCTGATACTGAGTGTCGCAGCTTCTGAAGTAGCGGTCGGGCTTGGTCTTCTGCTTCAGGTACACAGACGATTTGGTACGCTCGACATCGACCGTGCCAACAGGATGAGAGGATAATTATGTCAGATCTCGTATTTCTGATTCCGCTCTCTCCCCTGCTGAGCTTTATCATTCTGTTTTGTACGCTTGGTAATCTACCCAAGAAGTTCGTTGCTTTACTCGGTGTAGGTTCAATAGCATTGTCCGCAACCATCGTCATGCTGGTTGGCATAGAATTTCTTTTACAGAATGACCCGACGCCTTATACGGTTAGTCTGTATACATGGATGAACGTGGGTGGTTTCGCACCCGGTGTGGATCTGTATATCGATGGCTTGTCGCTGATCATGATGTTTGTGATTACAGGCGTTGGTCTGCTGATCCATATTTACTCATCGCTGTTTATGCTGGATGACAAGGATTACAGCCGCTTTTTCAGTTATATGAATCTCTTTGTATCTGCCATGCTGGTGCTTGTCCTTGCAGACAACCTGCTACTGCTATTTGTTGGCTGGGAAGGCGTGGGACTCTGCAGCTACCTGCTGGTTGGATTCTGGCACGAAGACCCTGCAAATGGTGCAGCAGCCAGAAAGGCATTCATCGTCACCCGGATCGGCGATACAGCAATGGCCCTGGGTATGTTCCTGCTTTTCGTACACCTTGGTACGCTGGATATTCAGCCCATGGTTAAGCAGGCAGGTCTGGTCTGGCAGACCGGTGATTCCATGGTGACAATTGCCTGCCTGCTCCTGGTTGGTGGTGCGGTGGGTAAGTCAGCCCAGTTGCCCCTGCAGACATGGCTACCCGACGCAATGGCAGGTCCGACGCCGGTGAGCGCGCTTATCCACGCGGCCACCATGGTGACGGCGGGTGTCTATCTGATTGCGAGAACCCACGAGTTGTTCCTTTTGTCACCCACTGCACTGAACGTGGTAGCAACTATTGGTGCGATCACCTTATTGATGGCTGCCTTCACTGCCATGACGCAAACTGATATCAAACGAATTCTGGCTTTCTCAACCATCAGTCAAATTGGCTACATGTTCCTGGCACTCGGTGTCGGTGCCTGGGCATCAGGTATTTTCCATCTGATGACTCATGCATTCTTCAAGGCGTTGCTGTTCCTTGGTGCCGGTGCCGTTATTTACAGTCTGCATCACGAACACAATATTTTCCGTATGGGTGGATTGAGGAAGAAACTGCCAGTGGCGTTCTGGAGTTTTATGATTGGTAGCGCTGCGCTCGCTGCATTGCCGCTTACCTCGGGATTTTATTCAAAAGACGCCATACTGCTGTCAGCCTTTGAGCACGGTCCCTACGGACCCTGGTTCTGGGCGGCAGGGATTCTGGGTGCATTACTTACGTCAATTTACAGTTTTCGACTCGTATTCATCGTATTCTTTGGTGAAGCCAAAACTGAACCTGAAGCGCCAGCGGGTTGGGCAATGGCAGGGCCACTCATTGTGCTTTGCGTCCTCGCGATTATCGGTGGATGGTTCAATGTGCCAGTCGCCAGCGTTTTCCCGGTGGCTCATGAGCCCGACCACAGTGGCGCAATCGCCATAATCACCCCGGCGGTGCCCATTGTCGGTGTTTTCATCGCCTATCTGATATTCCTGCGGCACAGCATCAGCATCACACCATGGACGGAATCAAGTATCGGTAAGCAATTGAATCGATTCTGGTTCAGCCACTGGGCAATGGATTGGCTCTACGACACAATTTTTGTGAATCCCTATAAACGAATTACGACCTTGAACAAAAATGACATTGTTGATTGGTTCTACAACTTCACGGCAGAGGTCACCTGGTTTATCCACGACTTCGCCACCACGAGTCAGACCGGTCAATTACGTACCTATGCGGCTGTGATGCTGGCAGGTCTCATTGCTGTCATTGCCATCTTACTTGGAGTGATTCTGTCATGACTACGCTGACGGTGATGTTCGTTCTCTTCTTCAGCGGTATCGCTGCATGGGTGGCTGAGGGCTGGAATAAAGACTGGCCCCGTTGGATCTCTCTGGGTGCCTGCGCAGTTGCAGGACTTCTGCTGATTCCACTGTACTCTGTACCAGCGGCTCATGAATTGAATCTGGGCGGTACCACGACGACCTGGATAGAAGTCGTCAATCAGGCATGGATTCCCAGGCTGGGTATCAACTTCATCTTCGCGTTAGATGGATTCAGCTTGTTAATGGTAAGCCTGACAGTATTCCTTGGTTTTGTGGCCATTATCTCTTCCTGGGATGAAATCCCGGAGCGAGCAGGTTTCTTCCAATTCAATCTGCTCTGGACTTTAGCTGGCGTTGTCGGCGTATTTACCAGTCTTGATATGTTCCTCTTCTTCTTTTTCTGGGAAGTGATGCTGATACCCATGTATCTGCTGATCGCAATCTGGGGACACGAAAACAAAGCCTATGCATCAATGAAGTTCTTTCTCTTCACCCAGATCAGCGGGCTATTGATGTTAATCGCCATCTTAACGCTGGTGCTGACAAACCAGGCACAGTCAGGTGTGCTGACCTTTAGCTACTTCGACCTTGCGGGTCATAGCCTCGGTTCAGACCTGTCTTTCTGGTTGATGTGCGGCTTCTTCATTGCCTTTGTTGTCAAGCTACCCGGATTCCCATTCCATTCCTGGTTACCGGATGCTCATACTCAGGCCCCTACTGCCGCCAGCGTACTGTTGGCAGGCATTCTGCTGAAAACCGGAGCCTACGGTCTGATCAGATTCACGGTGCCACTGTTTCCCGAAGCAGCCAGAGAAGTTGCAGACCTGGCAATGATTCTCGGGGCAATCAGCATTATCTACGGCGCCATGATGGCCTTCTCTCAGACTGACTTTAAACGTCTGGTGGCCTACAGTAGTGTCAGCCATATGGGATTCGTCCTGGTTGGCGTCTATGCATGGAATGAAATCGCGATCCAGGGTGCCGTCATGCAGATGATTGCTCATGGTTTCTCAACCGCAGCTCTCTTCATGACCGCTGGTGCGATTCAACATCGAATTCATACAAGAGACATGAGAGAAATGAGCGGCCTCTGGCACGATATGCCGCGTATGGGCGCAATCGCCATGTTCTTCATCGTCGCTTCACTCGGTATGCCGGGACTCGGAAACTTCATCGGAGAATTCCTGGTGTTGCTGGGTGCATTTGCAGTCAGCATACCCATAACAATTGCGGCTGCAATCGGGTTAATAACCGGTGCAATATACGCGCTTATTGCCATGCAGAAAGTCTTCCAGGGAGAAGGTAAAGAAAATCGTCAACTCAAAGATTTCGGTGGTCGGGAATTAACCGCTATGGTGCCGATGATGATCGGTCTGATCTGGATTGGCGTCTACCCGCAACCTGTTCTGGATATTCTTGATCCGGTTCTGGCGAGCCTGCATTTACTAACAACTAATGATCCCGGACAGTGGATAGGAAGCCTGCCATGAGCACCGCTGAGTTATTTTCTCTCCTGCCGATAATCACACTAAGCAGTGTGATTCTCATCATCATGATGGTGATCGCATTTGCCCGAAATCTGGCATTGACCTGTGGGCTCTCTGCTGGAGGTTTGCTCCTGACACTGGGATCAATTGTCTGCGTCAACCTCAATCTGGAAGTAGGCCAGGTTACCCCACTGATTCTCATTGATGCATACGGGCTGCTTTTCTCCGGCCTGATGGTCATCACCAGTTTCTTTATCTGCCTGATTGCCTATGGTTACCACGCTCGCAGAGGTGAACAGCAGGATGAATTCTTTCTCCTGCTACTGCTTTCGACCCTCGGTGGTGTAGTTCTCGCTCACAGCACTCATTTCGCCAGTTTCCTGCTGGGACTGGAACTTCTGGGCATCTCAATTTACGCGATGATCTCGTATCCTGAAC
>CAZJRI010000042.1:17927-35699 GCA_964548025.1 uncultured Pseudomonadales bacterium | reverse complement strand
AGTGTCTCTTAGCTCGAAGGACTAACTGTCCAAAAGGTTTTGACGACGTACAGTCCTTAGTGCGCTATTAACTAGCGTCTGGAATACTCGTGCACAAAATCAACTAACGTTTTCACATTGTCGACGGGGGTTTCCGGGATGATGCCGTGGCCAAGATTAAAGATGTGCCCTGGCTTGCCGCCTACTTCATCGAGCACTTCTTTGGCTTTTTGCCTGACAGCATCGCTGGTAGAACAAAGCACTATCGGGTCCATATTCCCCTGGATTGCGGTGATGCCGGTTTCGTTCCATGTTTGCATGAGTGGTGTGCGCCAGTCGAGTGCGAGGATGTCTCCACCGGCCTGCACCATTAGCTTCGAGAGCGCGGGATTGCCGGTACCAAAATGAATAACAGGTACTGTTCCGCAGATGGCTTTCATGAGCCTCTCGCTATGAGGCAGCACATATTGCTCGTAGTCTGAAGGTGAAAGGCAACCCACCCAACTGTCGAATACCTGCAGGCATTGCACGCCGGATTCAATCTGGTAGTTCATATAGTCGATAACGCAGTCGGTGATCTTCTCCATCAGGCGGTTCCAGGCACCGGTGTCGCCATACATCATCTGCTTGACGAATACATAGTTGCGTGAGCCTTTACCTTCTATGGCATATGAGGCAAGTGTGAAGGGGGCTCCAGCGAAACCAATGAGCGGTATGTCGGAAGGCAGTTCGCGCCTGATGAGCCCGATAACTTCACCAATATAAGGCATGGTTTCACTCGCTGGTGCTACCCTAAGCGCATCGATATCATCATGGGTTCTTACCGGGTTGTCGAAGTTGGGTCCAAATCCCTTGATATAGTCGAGATTGAGCCCCATGGGCTCAAGAATCGGCAGCAGGTCAGCAAACATGATGGCAGCATCAACACCCAGTATTCTCTGGGCATCACAGGTTGCTTTCGCTGCAAGCTCGGGGGTCTTGAAAAAGTCGAGACTGGGGGTATCGCCTTTTACCGCGTGATACTCCGGCATATACCGGCCGGCCTGTCGATTGAGCCAAATAGGCGTGTAGTCTGTTCTCTCTCCACGGCAGGCTTTGAGGAAAGTCGAGTTATTTAAGGCGTCGTCCATACTGCAGATCTGATTTAGATAGGCGCTGCATTATACACAAAGCGCTAACCAATCAGGCGTACCTTCGGCGATGCGGTGGTCTTTTTGTGCTCAAAAGCCGCAATGGAATCATCGATCTCTTCGAGTACGCTACGAACCCGGGCTACATCAATCAGCGACGGGTTCAGGCTAAGCTGCAACCCACTGATATCATATTCAATAATGGCCATCTGAGTTTCTACTCGCTCACCAATCAATTCATAATTCTCAATCGCCTGACTGATGCCCTTAACATTTACTGCAGGTCGTGCCTGGCAGACCAACGAATCGGCGATTAATCGATAAGTACTGTCAGATAACAAAATGGTATCGCGCTCTGCTTTGCCTTCAAGGCGACTGGCAATATTGACGGTGCTGCCGACCGCCGTGTAATCCATTCGATGCTCTGAGCCAAAATTTCCCACCGCGCAGTAACCCGTATGAATACCGACTCGTATATGCAAATCGCTGAAAATACCGGCTTGCCGCCACTTGTTGCGAAGACTACCGAGCCTGCGACGCATCTCGAGTGCCATGCGGGCACACCTCAAGGCGTCCTGCCTCGCGCCAAGGGTTTCCGGATCACCAAAAAACACCATGATGCCGTCGCCAATAAACTTGTCGAGCGTGCCGCCAAATTCAAGTGCTATCTCGGCCATGGTATTGAGATATTCATTCAGGATCACGGTCACCGCTTCTTCTTCGAGATTATCCATCAGTTCTGTGAAGCCTTCGATATCAGAGAAAAAAACCGTCAGGCGCTTGCGCCTCGTTTTCAGTTCTTCTTCATGGGTCGAACTGATGGTCGAGTAAATCTGAGGGCTGATATAGCGCTTTAGATAACCATTCATGCCGTCCAGCCGCAGATTACTCTGACGCGCCTGTTGTCTTGATGTACCCAGGTTTTCCGTTGCCTTGAAGCCAAGAAAGGCGACGATGCATGCATAGGAGACAAGTGAGAAGGAACAAAGAATGTCCGTCGCGATTGATCCATCCTGCTGAAGGGGCGCACCCATAAGCAGACCAGATACCACAACTGAGCACAGGATTACTCCGTTGAGTACCATATAGCCCGGCTTCGCTATGATGAGCGTGCTCAGCGTTAGCGCAACGATAAAACTCACAGACGCAAACAGATAGAATCCGTTCAATATTATCAGGCAGCCAACCAGCACAGCGTCGATCAGCAGGCTGTACCTTGCGCCAACGGCAGAATTGAAGTAAATGCCACAGACCCAGAAAGCACAGTGTGGATAGACAAGACAAATAACCATAAAAGCAAAAGCCAGACCTGACAGGTTCCCCCAGTCACTGACCTGGCTGAAGCTGACGAGAGCCGAGAACCCATAGGCCACAACCCTGGGTTTGTAGATGGCTTTTACAAGGTAGTGGAATGGATCGTTCTTCTGCATCCGTGCATTCTTAATACATAATGCGAGTGTCGGAATCAGAGACTGATGCAATCCGCGTGGGACACAAGACAATGAGAACGTGCGTCATAATCCATGACGCCAGACAACCGTACGATCTATTCAACCAGCGGCATCTTAACGTCAGGCTCTACATCTGCCTCATAGTCAACACCGTCGAATCCAAAACCATGCATGTTCAGGAAAGCGTTTCTGTATCCTTCGAAATCTGTCACCTCTGTCAGGTTGTCAGCATTTACAAGATGCCAGTTTGATTTTACAAAGTTCTGTATCTCATCTGACAGTTCCCAGTCGTCCAACCTTATCCGACCCTCATCATCAACGGGTACTGCGCCTTCAGAGAATAGTCGGGTCATGAATAATCTCGTCGTCTGCTCAATACAGTCCTCATGATTACCTGCTTCTTTCATCCGCTTGAACAGCAGAGACAAATACATGCCCATGCCAGGTATCGCAGAGGCCGCCTGGGTCATCAGCCCTTTCATCACGGCAACGTAAGCCTTGCCGTTGACTTTTCCCATTGGCCCTTCGAGTGAATGTGCGGCTCGACCAAGGTCCTCTTTTGCCTTGCCGATGGTTCCATGAAGGTAGATCGGCCAGGTCGCTTCGCTGCCAATATAGGTATAGTTGGTCGTTATACAGCCATCCGCCAGAACATCAGCTTCAAGCAGGGCATTTATCCACAATTCCCAGTCTTCACCCCCCATCACCTTAACGGTGTCGACTATTTCATCGTCGGATGCAGCGTCAAGGCTGATGCTTCTTATCTCAGCAGAATTGAAATCAATCGTTGTACCTTCGAAACTTTCTCCTACCGGTTTCAGGGCGCTGCGAACGAGCGTTCCGTCTGGCATTTGTCTGGCAGGAGCCGCCAGCGAATAGATCACCATGTCCACCATGCCTAGATCTTTCTTGATAAGATCAATCGCGGTCTGCTTGATTTCGGCCGAGAATGCATCACCATTGATATTCTTTGCGTACAAACCCGCTTCTTCAGCGAGTCTGGTAAAGGCTGCAGCCTTATACCATCCGGCAGAAGCGGTCCGCTTCTTAACAGCCGGTCGCTCAAAAAAAACGCCGATGGTTGAAGCATCAGAACCAAATGCCGCACTGATTCTTGATGCGAGGCCATAACCGCCTGATGCACCAATCACAAGTACCTTGCCGGGTCCTTTCTCTATTTTCCCCTGGGCCTTCACATACGCTATCTGCTGGCGCACATCAGTCTCACAACCAATGGGATGAGCCGTTGTGCAGAGAAATCCTTTTATTCTTGGGCTTATGATCATATCTGTCGCTTCTCGATAAAAATCCTGGTTACTTTCTGTGGCTATAGGCAATAAATCCCACACCGATTAACACCATGGGCAGGGACAATAACTGGCCCGTCGTCATCCAGTCAAAGGCAATGAATCCGAGATGGGCATCCGGCTCCCTGAGAAATTCGGAGATAAATCTAAAGCCACCGTACCCCACAAGGAACATGCCTGATACTGATACTGGCGGTCTTATCTGCCTTGTATAGAGCCACAACAGTAAAAACAGTGCCGGACCCTCAAGCAGGGCCTGATATAGGCTGGATGGATGTCGGCCTACTATATCTCCCGGATAGATAGCAGCCCAGGGGACTTCGGTTATTCGCCCAGGTAACTCGCCGTTAATGAAATTGCCGATACGACCGCAACCGAGGGCAATCGGGATGCTTGGCGCGACAAAATCCGTGATCTGGAAGAAGGTTCGCCCGGTTCGCAGCCCATAGACATAGGCCGCCACAAATACGCCCAGCATGCCCCCATGAAATGACATGCCTCCCTGCCAGACTTTGAATAGTGCCAGGGGATCCTCAACCAACTGTGAGCGACCATAGAACAACATATATCCAATTCGGCCACCCAGAATGACACCAAAAACACCGTAGAATATCAGGTCCGAGATCTGCTCATCATTCCAGGTTTTTGCCGCATTCTTTTTACCCGTTTGTTTTGGATCTGAACCCTTCGAGGGCCTGGCGGCCGCCACTTTCGCCTTTCGTGTCAGATGCCACCAGACACTTGAGATACCAACCAGATAACTCAGGGCATACCAGTGAATGGCGATGGGACCCAGGCTAATCGCAACGGGGTCAAGCTCGGGGTAGTTCCACATAAATCGGGTCTGGTCCTAAATTTCATTAAGTTAACCTGATCTCTCCCTGAAATCACTAATAGCGGCATTTAAAACGAGACATTCACGAATCCTTTCACCCCGGGCCGAAGGATTGGCCCCACATGTAGGCTGTTGATGGTAAACTCGCCGCGCTTTTTCTTAAATGTATTTGTTTTCAACCCAAGCGTGAGCGCTTAACGTAGTAGTGAAATTGTATGTGTCTGATTCTTATAGCCGTATATCCCAATGACCAGGAAAAACTGATCGTTGCCGCCAACCGGGACGAGCAGCATGCAAGACCCACGAGGAAAGCGGACTACTGGCAGGATAATGCCAATATCCTGGGTGGTCGGGACTTACAGGCTGGCGGCACCTGGCTTGGCGTCGCCAATTCGGGGAGATTTGCAGCGGTCACCAACTTTGCAGAAGAACCACCGCAACCCCTGCCCCCAAGATCCAGGGGAGAACTGACCAGCAATTTCCTGATGGGCGAAACAAGCTGTGAAGACTATCTGCAACAGGTTGACCAGGAAGCGCTGGAATACCGGGGCTTTAATCTGATCATTTCAGAGGGAAAGGATGTCTTCTATTACAGCAACCGGGAAAGGCAGGTTCGACAATTACAGCCTGGATTTTACGGTCTGAGCAACCAGCTACTCGACTGTGACTGGCCCAAGGTAATCAGCGCCAGAGCCCATCTCGAACAACTTGCACCCTCATTTGACACCCATGCCCTTTTTGATCTTCTGGCCTGCCGGGGAGACAACACAGCTTTCAGCGCTCGATTTATACTGGGAGAGCAATATGGCACAGGCGCAAGCACCGTCGTAAAAATGAATCATTCGGGTATCTATTTCGAGGAGCGCAATTTCAACAACAAAGGCCAGCAAACAGATAGTAATAATTATCAAATCAGCTACTAACCCACCACGACCCGCTATTCACCAGGCTGCCGCTCTTGCTCTTGCTCTTGCTCTTACTCGCAACTAAAAACTCGCCACTCGTAACTGCTCTTTTTTCTTAAACAACAGTCTGCCGCGACCGGACAAGCTGACCCAACCCTGCCTTCCTCATTTCGTCTTCAACATGACTCTTGATCAAAAATGCGTTATCCATCTTCAGCACCCTGGCCAGGAGTTTCTTTGCCTCAGACATTTCAAAGGTTCGGATCGCCCACTTCACGAGCAATAAGTTGGTTGAGTTCATCGACAGAACATCAAATCCCATGGCAGTCAGCAAGATCGCGGCCGAGGGATTCCCTGCCATTTCACCGCATATGCTGAGGAATTTACGCTCACTTTTCGTCGCGTCGACCACCTGTTTCAGGGCATGCAGAACAGAAGGATGAAAGTCCTGATAAAGATCAGCCACTCGAGAATTATTTCGATCAACCGCCAGCATGTACTGAATCAAATCGTTGCTGCCGACAGACAGAAAATCAACCCGGCGGGCTATATCTCTTGCCTGGTAAACCGCCGCGGGCACTTCTATCATCACGCCGACATCAGGCATCTCGACCTCAACCCCTTCCTCGACGATCTCCCGGTAACACTGGCTGATGAGTCGCTGCGCCTCGTCAACCTCTGCGATACTACTCACCATGGGCAACATGATGCGAAGGTAGGCGTCGATACCCTCATTCGCACGAATCATGGCACGAACCTGACCGAGGAAAATCTCCGGATGATCCAGTGTCACCCTGATACCCCGCCAACCGAGAAAAGGATTGTCTTCTTTGATGGGGAAATAACTGAGCGCCTTGTCTCCACCAATATCAAGCGTTCGCATGGTTACCTGCCGCGGGGAGAACGCCTTCAGATGTTTACGGTAGATCAGTCGTTGTTCCTCTTCAGTAGGGAATCGATCGTTCGTCATGAAGTGCATTTCGGTTCGATACAGTCCAACCCCTTCTGCCCCACGATCAAGCGATCTCGCCACGTCGGTCATCAGGCCCGTGTTCACCCATAGACCTATCCTGTGACCATCTTTGGTTTCAGATTTCTCTTCCTTCAACGATTCAAGATCGTCCTCAAATGCCGCTTCTTCCTTAACAATTCGTCTATAAAGTGTTAATTGATCTTTGTTGGGATAGGTGATCACCACCCCTTCAAAGCCATCGACAATGACAGGTTTGCCTTCGAGAAGATTCATCGGCAGATCTTCAACACCCATGACCGTCGGTACACCCATCGCCTTGGCTAGTATCGCAACATGAGAAGTACCAGATCCCTTAACCGAAACAAGTCCGGCCAATTTGCCCCGGGGTACCTCCGCCAACATCGACGCTGTCAGTTCATCGGCAATAAGTACCGTGCCCTTGGGATAGGATCGTTTCTTATCTTCTTTGCTCTGCAGTTTCGCCAATACGCGCTGACCCAGGTCGAGGACATCCATGCCTCTCTCCCTCAGGTAGGCATCATCCATTGCTTCAAAATGAGAGATATGGGTTTCAATGACCCTTCTTAACGCCGTCTGTGACCAAACACCTTCGTTAATCAGTTCAACGACCTCACCAGATATGGCATTTTCATCGAGCATATTCAGATAGGCATCAAACAGCGCAAGCTCTGCTGGTCTGAGATGATCAGACAACTTGTTGCCCATTTCCCTGATCTCTTTTTTCAGCTCTTCAACCGCTGCCAGGAATAATCTGATTTCGGTTTTCTTGCGGGTGGTTGTTCGCTCGGGAACCTTGTGCAGATCCGCTTCGGGGTAGATGACAATCGATGTGCCAATAGCAACACCCGGTGCACCTGGCTTGCCCGGGAAGCGGCTAGCCGGAAGATCTTTAACTGAACCCGAAATTGAAAATGCACCCGTTGCACGCGCGTGCTCAATCACACCTGCAAGTTGAGCAGACAAGGTAATGAGAAATGCCTCCTCGCTCTCATCGTAGCGCCTTCGACTGGCCTGTTGCACAACGAGAACGCCAAGCAATTTTCGATGGTGGATAATAGGCACACCAAGAAACGACTGATAGTCGTCTTCGCCCAGTTCACCCACGTAGTGATATCTTGGATGCTCAGATGCGTTATTCAGATTGACCGGTTCTGCCCGTTCTCCAACCAGGCCAACGAGGCCCTCGTCACGCTCCAATGTGACATGACCCGCCATTTCGCGATTCAGCCCACGGGTGGCCATAAAAACGTACTGCTTATTCTCATCGTCCAGCAGATAGACGGAACACACTTCAGTACCCATCGTGCTCTGCACACGATCAACAATAATATCTAACGCGGTATCCAGATCCCTGGTTGCGCTTACTTCTTGAATTACCCGACGCAAAACATCCAACATGCGCGATCAGTCCCTTGTTCCTGTCTGCGTTAACGCGACAAGCATTTTGAAATACCAGGCGCCAGTTCCTTCATCGCCCGACGATAAACATCTTTCTTAAAAGTAATCACCTGACCAAGGGGATACCAGTAACTCACCCAGCGCCATAAATCGAATTCAGGGCTGCTCGAGTTGTCGAAACTTATATATCCATCATCCGCCAGCATTTTCAGCAAGAACCATTTTTGTTTCTGGCCAATAAAAGTCGTCGATTTTTGTCTCAGAAACCTTTTAGGCAGCTTATATCGGAGCCATCCCTGGGTGCTGTTGATAATTTGGACTTGATCCTCAGACAGGCCTACCTCTTCATTGAGCTCCCTGTAGAGCGCTTCTTCGGCCGATTCGCCGGAGTTAATCCCGCCCTGCGGGAACTGCCATGCCTCCTGACCAACTCGTCTTGCCCAGAGTACCTGCCCTTGTTCATTAGCGACAATAATACCAACATTCGGTCTATAACCATCCGAATCAATCAAAACTCAATCACACCACTTTCTTATTGTGAAATCATTGTCTCTGAATATTCCGATTGGAGCAATGAGACTAATTATTGATTCAATTTCCATATAGACTGTCGATTTGCCCAGGGAGTGAATAAACGTTGGCTTTGGTTGTATTCGACCTCGATGAAACCCTTATTTCCGGTGACAGTGATTACGAATGGGGCGAATATGTCGTCGATAAGAATCTCGTGGAAGCAGAGAGTCACAGGCGACAAAACAAGCAGTTCTACGAGGACTACAAACGCGGCGATCTGGACATCGAAGCTTATTTGAGATTTACCTGCCGTGTCCTTTCAATCCATGACAGAGAAATCCTCTTCAGGCATCGGGCATCATTCATTAATGAGAGAATCAAACCCCTCGTGCTGCCGAAAGCAATCGAATTGGTACAATCACACAGGCAGAAAGGGGACATTCTGATCGTGGTTACCGCCACCATGGAATTCATAACATCGCCAATCGTCGCGCTTTTTGGCATTGATCATCTTATCGCACCAGTACCGGAAGTGATCGACGGTCGATACACCGGCGAAATTTCAGGTACCGCCAGCTTCGGCAAGGGCAAGGTTGCAAGACTCAATAGCTGGCTTTCAGACGCTGGACTTTCTCTTGAAGGGAGCTATTTTTATTCCGATTCTGCTAACGACTTACCTCTGTTGGAACTGGTAGACAACCCTGTCGCTGTGGATCCGGATGACAGACTCGAAGAGTTTGCACGAGCAAAACAATGGCCAATTATCAGTCTACGAAACTAAGCTCACTTTCCTGCGTACTTCTTGTTTTCACCTGCTTGCTGGCCGCTTGCGGAAAACCTGAGCCTTCCGCCACACTCCCGTTGGTAACACTTGATCAGACCAGATCGGAACTGGCCATCAAGCAACTGCAGGAACTTTCAATCGAACAGAATCGTAAAGCCATTATTTTCACCGAGCGACTGAAGATCGCTATTGAGGAGTTTCTGGCGACTCCCAATCCGCAGACACAATCAGCACTAAAAGCATCATGGCAGCCAGCCCACGAGTCATATCTCGGCAGTCAGTTGGGATTATTTGTCGATTCGCCAGCCAAATCCAGGCTGACATTTGATATCGGTGCGTGGCCGATCCAGCCTGGCTTTCTTGATTCCATTGACGGCTATCCTGATAGCGGGATTATCAATGATGTAACCATTGATGTGACTGCAGAAACCCTGCGACTTCAACACGGGATCACTGACCGGGAAGAAGTGTGTCTGGGCTACCATGCGATTGAGTATCTGGTTTTCGAACGCCCGCTGGTTGACTATGTGATAGCTGATGATAGGGCCGCTGACGACCCCGTCAGGCGAAGACGAGAACTACTGCGCCTGATTTCAATCGAGCTCAACCAGGATCTGGCAGAAATCTCAAACACCCTTCCAGTTCAATTCAGTTCCGAGGCTGGAACTTTGAACAGCAATCAACTACTTCTTGATTTCCTGTCGAGTACCAGGCGCTATCTGCAGCTTGCATTCAGGGAGAGTAATTATCTCGCATACAGCAGCCTTGCAGATAACAGCATTCAGTCCGCAGAGAGTCACGCGCCATTCAGCCGAACTTCTGCGGGCGCATTGATCACTGAACTTGAATCACTGAATCAATTCACACTTATCAGAGTAGACCTGAATCCCATATTTACTGCGCTGGATGCGACTACTGCAGAAAACTATCGATCAACACTTTCGTCTGCCATTGAACTCATGACCGACACACAAGCCGACGAAGCCTCAAGGGGCAACCTGCCCCTGATGCTTTCAGCGCTATTGAACCAACTGGAGGTATTTGAGCTCATGTTGCAACAATATCTTCAGACAGAAATATCTTCAGACAGAAGCTGAAGCGAATTAGTTTGCGTCGCGCCAGACGAGATCAAGATCCCGAGCAGCCTTTACGTCATCGAGGCGTTTCACCGGCATTGTTGATGGTGCGGCTTTGACAATCTCCGGCGACTCTTTCGCTTCTTTTAATATACTTATCATCGCACTGACGAAAGCATCAATCTCTTCACGACTCTCTGTTTCTGTTGGTTCTATCAATAAACATTCTGGCACCAGAAGCGGGAAGTAGGTAGTTGGCGCATGGAATCCATAGTCAAGCAACCGCTTGGCGAAGTCCATTGCGTTCACGCCAAACTCTTTTGCTTCACCAGACAGGGTTATAATAAATTCATGCGTCGCTCGCCTTCCGGGATAGGCAAGATTGAATCCGGCTTGTTCCAGCCTTCTAGCCATGTAGTTCGCATTCAGGGTCGCGTACTCTCCAACTCTGTGCATACCCTCCCTGCCCAACAATCTCGCATAGGCGTACGCTCGCAGCAAGATCCCGGCATTTCCCATAAAAGCAGATAAATTGCCGATCGTATCGGGAATATCACTATCACCCTGCCAGTAGTAATGCACGCCATCTGCGGTTTCAGTCCGGCCAACAACCGGGGTTGGCTTAAAGGCTTCAAGACTGGGAGCCGCACCAATCGGTCCAGCGCCTGGCCCACCGCCACCATGGGGTGTGCCAAAAGTCTTGTGGAGATTCATGTGCAACACATCAAACCCCATATCGCCTGGTTTAACCTTACCCAGAATCGCGTTTAGATTAGCGCCATCGTAGTAGAGCAAACCCCCGGCTTCATGAATGGTATCCGCTATTTCCTGAATCTTTCGTTCGAAGACGCCACAGGTGGATGGATTTGTCATCATCAAACCTGCGGTCTGGGGGCTAACGGCTGCTTTCAGTGCTTCTACATCCACATCGCCCTCTTTGGTTATTGCCACTTCGCGAACCTTGTATCCGCACATAACCGCTGTCGCAGGATTGGTTCCGTGGGCAGCCGCGGGGATCAGGATTTCACTTCGCCCGGTATCCTTATTCTTATCATGATAAGCACGAATCATCGCTACACCGGCGAATTCTCCCTGCGCCCCTGCCATGGGCGTCAGGGATACGGAACTCATGCCGGTAATGTCTTTCAGGTATTCCTGTAGCTCATAAAGGCAGCTTAAAAAACCCTGGCTCTTCCCTTCTGGTGCCATCGGGTGGCGTCCCAGGAAACCAGGACTGCTCGCAGCTCGGTGAGCGCCCCTCGGATTGTATTTCATGGTGCAGGAACCAAGCGGATAAAACTCGGTATCAATTGAGAAGTTCTTCTTCGAGAGTCCGGTATAGTGACGAACAACCTGTAACTCCGAGACGGCCGGTAATCCCGCATCATCACGACGCAGGTGTGCGCCTGGGATTTCGTTACCTTCAAGTTCTGCTCTCTCATACTGTGCCGCAGCGCTTCGGCCCGTGCTGCTTAATTCAAATATCAGCATGGCTATTTCTCCACCGCGGTTTTTAGACTCGTCAGAAAATTCGATATATCTTCTGTAGTCTTGGTCTCGGTAATATTGGTTAGTATGCAGTTTGAAAGCTTAGGGTCGACTTCTCCCAGGTCGTATCCTCCCAATATTCCTTCCTCTGCCATCACCTTCAAAACCTCGCTGGCTTTCTTCGGCAATTCAATTACCACTTCGTGAAAAACCGGCGCACTGAATTTTCGACTCACGCCATCAATCTCATCTATTCCAGATAACAATTCCACGATGCCGTTATGGCATTGGCTTGCAACTGATTTCAATCCGATATCACCCAGAAGACTGAGGTATATCGTTGCGGCTGTAACCAGCAATCCCTGATTGGTGCAGATGTTTGAAGTCGCTTTAGCTCGACGAATATGCTGCTCTCTGGCCTGCAGCGTCAATGCAAAACCTGGTTTACCATCAAGATCCACCGTTTTACCGATGATACGCCCGGGCATCTGCCTGACTATTGCCTGCTTGCAGCACATAAAACCCAGATAGGGCCCACCCGAGGCAAGGGGGATCCCAAGGGGTTGGCCCTCACCAACAGCGATATCGGCGCCGCTATCACCCCAGCGGCCCGGTTCCTGAAGCAGACCCAGAGCCAGCGGATTGACCACCGCGATTACCAGTTGTTTCTGCTCGTGTGCCCAGTTCGTCAGGTTGTTGACATCTTCCAGGCCACCGAAGAAAGTCGGATACGAGATGACTGTCGCGGCATAATCCTGGTTCTGATATTGCGCCAGCGCAGTCTGATCGACCAATCCTGATTGCTGATCGAGATCCAGAATATCTAATTCAATCTGCTGGTTGTGAATGATGTTTCTGCAGGCGCTCAGATAGGCCGGATGAATATTGCCCGCCACCAGTACCCGTTTTGATTTCGACCCACGATTGGCCCTCACCGCCATCAAAACGGCTTCAGCCATTGCCGTCGCACCATCGTAGACCGAAGCATTGGCCACTTCCATGCCGGTCAAACGACTCATCATCGTCTGGAATTCATAGATTACCTGTAGCGTCCCCTGACTGGCTTCAGCCTGATAAGGTGTATAGGCCGTCATGAATTCGCCCCGGCTAACCAGGTCCCATACCGCCGCCGGAATATGATGTTCGTAGGCTCCTGCGCCTAAAAATGACAACTGGACCTCATCCATACGGGCTCGATCATTCATCAGTCGCAGCAGTTCTTTCTCGCTGATGGCGTCAGGCACGCTATTCAGGACGCCCGACCGCAGTCTCCCCGGTATCTCATCAAACAATGATTCGATTGAATCAACGCCAATGGCGTTCAACATGAGCTGCTCGTCTTTCGACGTGTGCGGCACAAAGGGCATTGGTTTACCTCATTGAAAGTAACTGGCGAGACTGGATGACCTCACCAGGCAATTAGTGTTCTTCGTTTTCGCAAAATTCTTCGTAACCATTTGCGCTCATAAGATTATTTAGCTGACCAAGATCATCAGGTTGGACCTTAAAAAACCAACCCTTGTCAAAAGGAGATTCGTTCACAATCTCGGGGGCGTCCTCCAGTTCACTATTTACAGCGATGATTGTACCAGCCACTGGTGAATAGATATCTGACGCTGCCTTAACCGACTCCACAACCCCCGCTTCTCCGCCCGCTTCAACCGTCGCTTCGAGTTCGGGTAATTCGACATAAACAACGTCACCCAGGGACTCCTGCGCATGATCAGATATGCCAATCGTGATCGTGCCATCATCCTCTACCCTTGCCCACTCGTGGCTCTCTGCGTATCGCAAATCTCCGGGAAATTCGGCCATCTAACTATCCTCTTACTTAATCGTCCAACTTGTCATTTGGACAGTCACAATTTAAATACTTTCTTGCCGTTGCGAACAAACGGCGGTGTTACCTTCGACACGGGCAACATTTTATTTCTGATGCCAACCTTCAGATCACTCGTTCCCGTTCTAATCCGGGCGAGAGCGATCGAATGCTGAAGCGTTGGCGAGAAGGCGCCACTCGTTATTTCACCTACCTGTTCGTCTCCACAGAATACCGGATAATGTGCTCTTAAAACGCCTCGTTCCAGGAGTACGAGCCCTGTCAGTTCCCGGTCAATGCCATTTTTGTTTTGCGATTCTAATTTTTCTTTGCCAATAAAGTCTCTTTCATCATCCATTGCAACCGTAATTGCCATATTTGATTCGTAGGGTGTCACCGATTCATCCATGTCACTCCCGTAGAGGTTCATACCCGCCTCCAGCCTGAGTGTATCTCTTGCGCCAAGCCCAATCGGACTTACACCGGTGGAAATAAGATCCTGCCACAGTTGAACTGCATCATCAGCCGGTAACATCACCTCAACACCCTTCTCGCCAGTATATCCTGTTCTGGCAATGAACCAGCCCTCACAGTGCCCTCCTATAAACGGCTTGAGAGCGTCAATAAAACCAGCTTTGCCCTCTGATGTGACTTTTTTTATGGCTGGTAGCGCATCCGGACCCTGCACTGCAAGAATTGCGAGATCACGACGTCTGGTCAGCACACAATCAAATGCTGTAATTTTATCCGATAGCCATTCGAGGTCCTTCTCAGTCGTGGCGCAATTAACGACCAATCGATAACCGTCATCCATCCTGTAGACAATCAGGTCATCCAGCACACCGCCCTGCTCATTCAGCATTGCGCTATAGAGTGCTTTACCCGGCAATTCGAGCTTCTCGACATCATTGGCGAGTAAATACCTGAGGAACTGTTTGCTCCCGGCTCCCGCCAGGTCAACCACAGTCATATGAGAGACATCACAAACCCCGGCGCTATTCCTGACCGCATGATGTTCTTCGATCTGCGAGCCATAACTAACAGGCATGTCCCAGCCGCCAAAATCAACAATTCTGGCGCCAGCGGCTATATGCAAATCATAAATTGGTGTTTTTTGACCCATAGATTGTCTGTCAATTAAAAGGGCGCATTCTAGCTTTTTACCCTGCCCGGGGACAGTGAGAGACACTCAAACTGATGATGAAGTGAATTTGTACAGAATCTGAATTTTCCCGACGGGCGGATCGATCACATTGAACGGATTGAAATCCGAAAGTCCTGGCTGGAAACTACCAATATCAATCGGCCAGACAAGAAAAGACCGTTTTGCGGCTCACGACATACCTGCTCTGGCACCAGATCCGGATTGTCAGTCGGCCGTGGCTTCCCCTTCAGCCATACACGCTTCTACTTCATCTATCGTTTTAGGTATTGCCGCTGTGAGCACCTCGTTGCCCTTTTTCGTGACCAGAACATCGTCTTCGATACGAATGCCGATGCCACGATATTTCGCGGGTATATCCTCAAGTTCTTCTGATATATAGATACCGGGTTCAACCGTCGTGACCATGCCTTCCTCGAAAACGCGCCACTCATCTCCTATCTTGTATTCGCCCACATCGTGCACATCAAGGCCTATCCAGTGACCCGTTCTGTGCATATAGAACTTCTTGTAGGCTTCGGTCTCTATCAGTTCACTCACGTCGCCCGCCAACAGGCCCAGAGCCACCAGACCCTTCGTAATTACCTCAACTGCTGCCATGTGTGGCTGATTCCAATTATTGCCAGGCAGTATCATGTCAATGGCTGCTTGCTGAGCTTCGAGTACAATCTCGTATATCTCTTTCTGGGTCTCTGAAAAACTGCCATTCACCGGGTAGGTTCGGGTTACGTCAGAGGCGTAGTATTGATATTCGCAACCTGCATCAACCAATACCAGATCACCATCTTTCATCAGCTCGTCATTCTGTACGTAATGCAGGATACAGCCATTGTTGCCCCCGCCGATAATCGCCGGATAGGCTGCTGATCTGGCACCGTCAATCAAAAATGCATGCATGAGTTCAGCTTCAAGCTGGTACTCATACATTCCCGGATTCAAATTCCACATCAGGCGTTTATGTGCCTTGGTGCTGATTTCTGCCGCCTTTTTCATGACGGCAATTTCCCGCTTGCTCTTGAACAGGCGCAACTCGTGCAGATATTGACCTAGCTGAACAAATTCACCAGGTGGTTTAGTGCCGGTTTGTTTATTACTGGTAATGCTGTTGACCCAGGTGATTATTCGATTATCAAACTCGAGGTGAGAGCCCATGGCGTAATACAGCTTTGACTTGCCTTCGATCAGCCCCGGCAGGATATCGTCGATATCGGATATAGGAAAAGCATCATCAATGCCATAGAGCTGCATGGCTCTTTCCGGGCCGGTGATTTTTCCGTGCCACTGTTCCGCTTCAGCATCCCGCTCCCTGCAGAACAGGATACACTCTCCGTGCTCCCTGCCCGGTATCATCACAAAAACCGAGTCTTCTTCGTTAAAACCAGTTAAATAGTGAAAATCGCTGTTCTGGCGGAACTGGTGATCGACATCATTGCTCCTGCTGACCAGCCTGGCACTGGGCAGAATGGCGATGCTGTTCTCTTCCATGAATGCCATCAATTCAATGCGTCGCTGCGCAAATTCTTTCTGTCCTATCTTCAGCGGTGAACCCATTCTTTTTCTATTTATCCTTTTTTGTTATTCAGTGAACGGCCCTGTTCGCACACTCCGTAAATACCAATATGGCGGACATACGGACATACTCGCCAATTTCCATCAGATCCGCCTCGTTCTCATCACTTTCCGGGATCTCTTCATCCAGACCGGCTATACGTGCGAGATCGCCAAACACTTCGGCAACCTCTTCATTTAATTCAGTTTCTTTGAAGCGCCCTGACATTCCAAATCCGGAGAGAAATCCAGCACACCACTGACTGATACTCTGTTGCCGCGTATTTATCGAAGTCTCATCATCCGGCAGGAGTAATTGAAATCCAAGCTCAGTATCGCCGAGCGAGTCCAGAATATCATCGGCGATGTTGCTAATCAGTTCATCTTGTGACGCGCTCAGCATCTCTCCTTCCAGCCAATCTTTCAAAACTTCTGAATGATGAGATTTAGCCCACCTGGACCCCGAGCACATCCAGCCCGTTATGAGTCCGTGCAGCTCCGATGGATTCGGATTGGATTTTAGTTCTCCTAAACTGTCTTCTAATACCCTAAACTTCATATTCAGCTACCTTTGAAGGCCTGTTCGCTTATATTACGCTATCTGCCTCTGTTTGAGTTTGCACAACGGTAGATTTATAGTAGAAGCCGAATGAGTCACTGGTGAATACCTTGGAAATACAAGACTTGGAATCCAAAATTGATGAGTTGATCAATTTATGTGATGAGCTTGAGAAGAAGCAGCTCCTGCTGGAATCAGATCGGGAAACGTGGCAGCAGGAAAGAACCCGTTTACTTGAGAAGAATGAATTGGCTAAAAGTAAGGTTGAGGCCATGATAATGCGTCTAAAAGCGCTGGAACAAGAGTAAAAACAGGAAGAATCCATGTCAGATGTCGAGACAGTCACCGTATCAATCCTGGATAAGAGTTATCAGGTCAACTGTGGACCTGATGAGGTCTCTGCACTTAAGCAGTCTGCGAGCTATCTTGATCAAAAAATGCGCGAGGTGAAGTCAAATGCCAATGTACTGGGCCTTGACCGAATTGCCGTTATGGCTGCATTGAACATTGCCAATGATTACCTCGATCAAACTAAAAAAACCACGGATGTCATCAAACACCAGAGCAACAGAATCAAAACACTCTCTAATAAACTCGATCAGGCACTGGTCAGATTGAGAGTCAATAGCGACTAGTTCAAAAGTGATATGTGTCTAATGTCATTCGGGATGAATCAAGCACCCACGAGTTAGTGTCAAAACTCATTTTCTCGCTGTACGGTCTATTTCATGTCATAAATAGTCATCTTGACAGGTGCAGCCGCCGAGTAATCATATATAATTACTTTATGTTCCCTGGGTTGTTTGCCAGTCGATATGTCCTCG
>CAZJRI010000042.1:0-17917 GCA_964548025.1 uncultured Pseudomonadales bacterium | reverse complement strand
CAAATCCTGAATTTCCCTAAAACCAATTGCATCCTGCGCACGCATTAAAGATATAATTAGCGCTGTTCCCTGGGTTGTTTGCCAGTCGATATGTCCTCGACCCTTTATGCGACACCCAGGAGGTCTTTTTTCTTGGTTGATGTGCATGTCCGGACTCCGGAAAGCCTAATGCCAGTTAGAGACCACCGCCTTGAACCGCTGGGTTCAAGGGCCTATCAGAACAGCGGCAATTTGGGGAACTTATTTTATCTGGTTGTTTTATCTAGTTGTTTTTATCTGGTTGTTTCTTTCCGGTCTGTACTTCGCTGAGCACCAAATGTGAGTGAGTCGACACGCAAGCAGCTTCGCACTCGTCTACGAACCAGGAGACGTTCGTTATCTGCTGCATCACAACGCTTTGCAACAGATGAAATCACCCGTCAGCTCTATCGGCAGACTTTCTTCCTGAAAGCCAGACACATAGGATTCTATTGGCCGACAGATGGTGAGGTAGATATCACGGGGCTATTTCTGGATTCTCTTAAAACCTGGTATTTGCCTCTGGTTAGCGACTCACTACGACCTTTTGAACCACAGCGCCTTCTCTTTCAACCGCTTCGAAGCGATTCCAGTCGAACCCTTAACAAGTACGGTATCCTCGAGCCACATTACGACCCGAGGGAGATATTCAATCCGATCATGTTGGACGTGGTTTTATTGCCGCTGGTGGGATTTGACAGGTCCGGTAACAGGTTGGGCATGGGTAAGGGTTACTACGATCGAACTTTTAAGATGGGAGTGAAGACCTGGCGCAATCCAAAACTGATTGGCATTGCCCACTCGATTCAGGAATGCAGGGAGCTTCCGGCACAATCCTGGGATATTCCGCTTCAGGCCATCGTGACAGAGAAGGAAATTATCTGGCCCTGAGCTGTCTGTCTGACTTGTGAAGACATTTCTACAAGCCGATCTACAAGCCGATCTACAAGCCTAGTACCTGACCTACCGCGTTGACTGCGATTCCAATCCCAAATAGGACAAAAAGTAAAAAAATCAGATCTGGTTTCTTTTTCATGTGTGTTCCCTACCACTCAACCCTGAGCTTGCAGCCTCACTTTCCGCTTTTATGACAGAAACTCTTGTAAAGATATAACGACTTTGCTCATTTATCAAAATAAAATGGACATGAGGTCTGCAATTCCGTATCAACTGTCGGCATGCAGACAAATTCAATATCATTTAACCTATATGCGTTATCGACACTTGTGCTTGAAATTTGAATAAATCTGTTAGATAAGAGAGAGAAATGGCAATCAGAAAGATCATTCGGCTTGGACATCCAACATTACGCCAGACTGCTGAACCTTATCCTCCATCCAGTATCGGTTCGCCTGAATTCGATCGTCTTGTTTCTGATATGCGCGAAACGCTGCACGCCGCAGGCGGTATCGGGCTGGCAGCACCTCAAATTGACGTATCCACCCGGGTGATAGTCATCGAGATAGCGAATTCAGACTCACGTTATGGTGAGATACCGGTGATACCGTTCACTGTCTTCATCAATCCCACCGTCACTGTCATAAACCCTGAATGTGCAGGCTTTTGGGAGGGCTGCCTGTCCATACCCGGGATGATGGGATATGTTGAGCGGCCTCAACTGCTCACCGTAGAGTACCTGGATACGCAGGCCAAACCCCAGAAGATTGAGTTCGAAGGGTTTCAAGCCACTGTTTTTCAACATGAATTCGATCACTTGAATGGAACATTGTATGTAGACCGAATTACTGATCTTAGTCTGTTCTCATTTGATCAGGAATATCAGGAGTTTCACAAATCCGAGTCAGCGGATCAGGAAGTCTAGCGAACCTATTCAGTCGCTACCTGCGAATTCAACAGAGAAACAGTTTATAGGCTGGATTCTCTGTCTCTTCCCAGAATCTATAACCTATTTTTGCCAGTCCCTTTCTGAACTTCCTCATTTCCTTATCTGGAATCTGGATACCAGCAAGAACCCTGCCGAAGGCTGATCCATGATTTCTGTAATGGAACATGGATATATTAAAATCGTTACCGAGCACGCCAAGAAACTTCAGTAGTGCACCGGGTCTTTCGGGAAATTCAAATCTGAACAGGTGCTCATCGCCGAGTCCTTCGGCACGACCACCAACCATATGACGCACGTGCAATACCGCGACTTCATTATCGCTCAGGTCTACCACATCGTACTCATGTTTCAGGCTCTGAAGAAATTCATCCCTATCCGATTCAGTCTGTACACCAACCAGTACTTTCGCACCCTGCCGGTCAGAATACCGATAATTAAATTCGGTGATATTGCGTTTACCTATCGCACCGCAGAATCGCCTGAAACTGCCTTTCTTTTCCGGGATGGTCACCGCAAGCAGTATTTCCCGTTTTTCTCCAATTTCGGTTCGTTCAGATACATGCCTTAATCGATCAAAATTCATATTTGCGCCACTGACTACTGCGATATGAGTCTCATCTACTCGTTCCGTTCGCTCTACGTATTGCTTCAGTCCCGCGACGCTCAAAGCACCTGACGGCTCAGAAATACTCCTGGTATCTTCGAATATGTCTTTTATAGCAGCGCATATCTCGTCTATCGACACTCTGATGACCTCATCAACACATTGCCTGGCCAGACGAAAGGTTTCGGCTCCTACCTGCCTGACCGATGTGCCATCAGCAAATTGATCGAGTGTTTCCGGTGCCAATTTAACCCGTCTTCCTGCTTGAAGAGCTGTCCACATGCATGCTGAACCCTCTGCTTCGACACCAATGACTTTCACTTCCGGTCTGAGATATTTCGCATAGGTGCCAATACCGCTAATCAGACCACCGCCACCAACAGGTACGAAAATCGCATCGAGAGGACCCTTATGCTGTTGCAGAATCTCCATACCCACCGTACCTTGCCCGGCGATCACATCTGCATCGTCAAACGGATGCACGAAGCTGAATCCTTTTTCTTTGGCGAGGTTGTGGGCGTGGATTGAAGCCTCATCATAGCTGTCGCCATGCAGAACGATTCTTGCACCCAGTCGCCGCACCGCCTCAATCTTGATGTCGGGCGTGTTCTTACCCATGACGATTGTTGCCTTGATACCCAGCTTGCCCGCCGCCAGGGCAACACCCTGGGCGTGATTCCCGGCAGAGGCGGTCACGACGCCTTTTTTCTTCTCGGCATCTGACATATTCCGAATCTTGTTGTAGGCACCTCTGAGTTTGAAACTGAATACCGGTTGCAGATCTTCCCGTTTCAGAATCACTTCACAATTTAACCGGTCAGACAATTTTGACGCCTTCTCGAGCGGTGTCTGCTGCGCCACGTCATAAACGTCTGCCTCAAGAATTTTCTTAATGTATTTACTGGTCATTTAATTTCTGGGCATAGTCTCGGTAAGAGCATAAGTATAAACTGGAGTCTCCTCCTTAACACCTCGACACTCATGAACCAGGATGCACTGAAACAACAGGTAGGCGAAGCCGCAGCAGCGTATATCGACCCACACCTGCAGAATGAATCGATCGTGGGTGTCGGTACGGGCTCAACAGCCGACTACTTTATCCATGCCCTGGCTTCGATCAAACACAAGTTTGACGGCACAGTCGCCAGCTCGGTTGCATCTGAAAAGCTGCTTAAATCGCATGGTATACCCGTATACGAACTGAACAGCATCAAGGAGATGATGTTCTATGTGGATGGTGCAGATGAAACTAACGACAAGTTTGAGCTTATCAAAGGCGGAGGTGGTGCACTCACCAGAGAGAAGATCGTGGCTTCAGTTGCCGATGAGTTCGTCTGTATCGTTGATGAATCAAAAATAGTTACAACATTGGGTTCATATCCATTACCCATCGAGGTAATACCAATGGCTCGATCAGCAGTTGCCAGGCAACTGGTAAACCTGGGGGGTCGACCCGTTTATCGCGATGGTTTCATAACCGACAATGGCAATCTGATTCTCGATGTCTTCGATTTTGCCATCAATGATGCGCCGGCACTTGAGAAGGAAATCAATAACATCACCGGTGTCGTAACCTGCGGTCTGTTTGCCCGGAAACCGGCCGATACATTGCTGGTTGGTACTGCTGACGGAGTAAAAACCCTGAAACTCGATTAGCCTGGCCAATATTGCGTATGATTCAGGGTAGCAATTTACCCGGATTCATGACCTGATTGGGATCGAATACCTCTTTCAGAGATTTCATCAATGATATTTCAGCATCAGAACGGCTGAAACCCAGTTGATCTTTCTTCAGTAGCCCAACCCCGTGTTCTGCCGAGATACTGCCCTCAAATTGCTCCACCGTTGAGAGGATCTTCTGACTTACTTTTTCACATTCGAGTTTGAAGTCGGCAATTTCCCAATCCGCCGGTTTCAGAATATTCAAATGGAGGTTCCCGTCGCCGATATGACCGAACCAGATAATCTCGAATTCAGGATATTCCTTTAACGCTTCTTCCTCCACATCAGCTAGAAATCGGGGGACCCTTGAGATCCTCACCGAAACATCATTTTTGTATGGTGTATAGGGGGTTATTGATTCTGAAATAGCTTCTCGATAACGCCACAAGTCCGAACGCTGTTTTTCACTCTGACTGACCAGGCCATCTTCTGCCCACCCCTGAGCAACACAGTCCTCAAATGCCTTCATGACCAGATCAAGTACATCCTGGCTGGTATTCTCAAACTCCAGCAAGGCATAGTATTTTGCGGGTTGGTTAAAAGGGTGCGCCAGATTACCCTGGTTCAATACGTGACCGAGAGCCCGGTCAGAGAAAAACTCAAACGCCGTTAATTCAACCAGCTCTCTAAAGGTCTGCAATATCGAAATCATATCTGTCATTTCAGGAACAGAAACGAGAAGTACGGTTAGATCACCAGGTTGTCGTGTCAGCTTGAGGGTCGCTTCAACGATCATGCCCAATGTGCCTTCACTACCGATGAACAGATGGCGGAAGTCATAGCCCGTCGCGTTTTTGATGAGTCCTTTATTCAGATCCAGCAATTCTCCGGAACCTGTCACCACTTTAAGGCCAACCACCCACTCACGGGTTAATCCATAGCGAAGGACTTTTATACCGCCTGCATTGGTCGCAATATTGCCACCAATCTGACTCGACCCGGCTGATGCAAAATCAACCGGATAAAACATGTTGTGGCTTTTCGCAAATGCCTGGAGATCACTTGTGATAACACCCGGTTCAACGACTACCGTCCCGTCGGTTTCGTTAAATTCAATGATTCTGTTCATCTTCTCAAAGGAGACTACTATTTCTTTCTCACTGGCGACGGAGCCACCAGACAACCCTGTCCGTCCTCCGGAAGGTACCAGCGACAGACCTTTCTCGTTAGCCAGATTGATCAACCGCCTGACAACATCAATAGATCGGGGGAAAACAACGAGGGAAGGGTCTGGTCGATAGAACCGCGTCCAGTCACGGCCGTATTTTTCTCTTGATAAATCATCACTCGCGATATTTTCTTCGCCAGCGATATCGATCAATGCATCAAGATGTTCTTTCACGCGAGACTTCGCTGCTAGCCTGGATAATTCATCAAGGGATCGGCTTCAGAGAAAATATGGCTAGACAAGCGAAGCGTTTTTGAGTTTTCTTCCTCGAATCATAGCCATAGCTATGGTGAGAGGGAGAAGGCTCAAAATGTGACGCCAGATTTTTTCTGAAGTTGATCAGGCACACTTTGTTATTTTTCGATTTCAGAAAACACTCCTCTAACCTATTGAAATTACTATAACAAACATTCACAGAACGCCGCCTTGGTGAAATATCCGGGCTAGGTCACTTCAGGGTCCAGATCGCCTGAGGAATAGCTGTTTGACATGGCATCCAGTGATATGGGTTTGATTTTTGAAGCAGCGCCAGCCGTACCGAACGCTTCATACCGATTGAGAACAATCTCCTTCATTGCTTTAAGAGATTCTGTGAAATACTTTCTCGGATCAAACTCAGATTTGTTATTAGCTAGAAATCGTCTGATAGACCCGGTAGACGCCAATCGCAGGTCTGTATCGATATTCACTTTGCGTACACCGTGTTTTATGCCCTCCTGGATTTCTTCAAGCGGAACACCGTAGGTTTCGGGAATTTCACCGCCGAACTCGTTAATTATCTTTAACCATTCCTGCGGGACACTGGATGAACCGTGCATAACAAGGTGTGTATTGGGAATTCGCCTGTGGATCTCCTTTATACGATCAATCGCCAGAATATCGCCAGTGGGTGGGCGGGTAAATTTGTAGGCACCGTGGCTGGTACCGATTGCAATCGCCAGTGCATCCACTTTGGTTTCTCTGACAAAATCAGCAGCCTGTTCCGGGTCGGTGAGTAACTGTTCTTTCGACAGGCTGCCTTCAGCGCCAACACCGTCTTCTTCGCCTGCCTGTCCGGTCTCAAGAGAACCAAGGCAACCCAGTTCTCCCTCAACGGTAACCCCGCAGGCATGGGACATTTCAGTTGTTCGCCGGGTTACATCGACATTGTATTCATAACTGGCGGGTGTTTTCTGATCTTCCATCAGGGAACCATCCATCATCACCGATGAAAATCCATATTGAATAGATCTCTGACAAACAGCGGGAGAAGCACCGTGATCCTGGTGCATGACAACCGGGATATGCGGAAATTCTTCTATCGCTGCCAGAATCAGATGGCGCAGAAAATTTGGCCCGGCATATTTTCTTGCACCGGCAGAAGCCTGCACGATGACGGGGCTGTTTGATTCATCTGCGGCCTCCATAATGGCACGCATCTGCTCCAGATTATTGACATTAAATGCCGGTACCCCATAGCCATTTTCGGCTGCGTGATCCAAGAGTTGCCTCATGCTAACAAGTGCCATTTCTCGCTCCTATATCAGTTAACGGTTCTACCTTTGCATAACCGTCAATCGACGAAATCCCTGTATTTCACCCGTTTCGATTTTTAGGTGCTGACTCTTTCCTGAAGTACCTTTACTGCAGGTAAATCCTTTCCCTCTACAAATTCGAGAAATGCGCCACCACCAGTTGAAATATATGAAATATCGTCTGTTACACCAAATTGTTCAATCGCTGCCAGCGTATCTCCTCCACCGGCAATTGAAAATCCCCTATTCGCGCCAATATCCTTCGCCAGACTTTCGGTACCTGCAGCGAATGCTTCGATCTCAAATACACCGACGGGTCCATTCCAGATAATTGTACCGGCCTGCCTGATGATTTCCCCAAATAATTTGCGAGTATCCGGACCAATATCGAGGATCATATCGGTGCTCTGTATTTCTCCTACAGTCTTGATTGTCGCTCCCTCGGGATCATCAAGACCAGTTGCTGTGACAACATCCGTCGGCATGGGCACGTTGACTTTCTTCAAGAGTGCTTTCGCGTTTTCAACCAGGTCTGGTTCGGAGAGGGACTGACCGATCTCAAACCCCTCAGCCTTCAGAAACGTGTTGGCAATACCGCCGCCAACTATCAGTGTGTCCACTTTCTCTGACAATGCATCAAGCACTTCGAGCTTGGTTGAAACCTTGCTACCGCCGACAATTGCGACAACCGGACGTTCTGGATTTGCAACGGCCTGTTCGAGCGCCCGAAGCTCCCTCGCCAGCAGATGTCCCGCACAGGCTGTCGGCGCATATCTTGCAACTCCTTCCGTTGAGGCCTGTGCGCGATGAGCAGTGCCAAAAGCATCCATTACAAATACATCACACAGTGCTGCGAGCCTGCGAGCCAGCTTCTCATCGTTTTTTTTCTCGCCCTCATTAACACGGACATTTTCAAACAAAATGAAATCCTCATTACCGAATTCCACCCCGTCCAGATAGTTATCAACCAGCCGAACCTTCTTACCCAGTACCTCCTCAAAATGAAGAGCCACTGGTTGCATACTCGCCTCCGGCTGATCTTGCAGTGGTGTACCTTCTTTGGGCCGGCCAAGATGCGACATGACCATTAGTTTTCCACCTGCATCGAGTACATACTCAATCGTTGGCATTGCAGCGCGTATCCTGGCATCGGATGCCACTCTGCCGTCTTTTACCGGCACATTCAGATCTTCTCTTATCAATACTCGTTTGCCATTCAGATCCAGACTTCTTAGATCAGTGACGGTCACAACATGCCCCTCACAGAGCTGACTATGCCATCAACAGTGAATCCAAAGTGTTCCATTACATCGGTTCCGGGTCCTGATTCTCCAAAGCTGTTCAATCCGATTACCTGCCCGTCAAGACCGACCCATTTGCGCCAATAGTCCGGATGGGCTGCTTCTATCGCCAGTCTGTTTCTCTGGGATGAGGGAAGTACCATCTCGATGTAGCTTTCTTCCTGTGCTTCAAAGGTATCTGTACTCGGCATCGACACAACCCTGACAGGTATACCTGCTTCGGTGAGTTTGTCGTATGCAGCCACAGCAAGATGAACTTCAGAACCGGTAGCAATCAAGATGGCTTCCGCTTCATCCGGGCTGTCTTTTAAGACATAAGCCCCTTTTGCGATATCGCCCAACTGCTTCTCAGAACGAACCTGATGAGGCAACGACTGTCGTGAATAGACAAGGGCACTCGGCCCATTTCGCCGTTCAACAGCAGAGCGCCATGCAACCACTGTTTCAACTGAATCACAGGGCCTCCAGACCGATAAATTCGGTGTTGCGCGAAGACTGCTTAACTGCTCGACCGGCTGGTGTGTGGGTCCGTCCTCTCCCTGGCCGATGGAATCATGGGTATAAACATGGATGTTGTGGATACCCATCAGCGCAGACATTCGCACGGCATTACGCGCATATTCCATAAAGATAAGGAAGGTGCCGGTAAAAGGTAAAATTCCTCCGTGCAGCGCCATGCCATTGGCAATTGCCGTCATGCCGAATTCCCTTACGCCATAGTAGATATAATTACCTTCTGAGTCGCTGTCATCGACAACTTTCATGTCTGGCCAGTTGGTATTGTTTGAGCCGGTCAGATCCGCTGATCCACCTACCAGTTCAGGCAGCAATGCGGCAATTGAAGCAATGACCTTTGCTGATGACTGCCTTGATGCCATGGATGCTGCATTTTCATTTGTCTCAACCAACAGATCGTCCATCACTTTTTGCCAATCAGAAGGCAGCTCACCACTCAAACATCGCTTTAGTTCCTGGGACAATTCAGGGAACTCATCCGCATACTCGGCAGCGAGCTGCTGCCATTTATTCTCCAGATCGGCTCCTTTTTTTCTGCAATCCCAACCTTCGTAAATTTCTCCCGGAATGACGAAGGGCTCATGATTCCAACCAAGTTGCTTGCGCGTCGCTGCAATCTCATCATCTCCAAGGGGAGCCCCGTGACTGGAGGCGGTACCAGCCTTGTTGGGAGCGCCATAGCCAATCTGGGTTTTACAGCAGATTAGACTTGGCTGAGAAGTGTTTTGCCTGGCCTGCTGGATTGCATTTGATACAGCCTCGGCATCATGGCCATCCACATCCGGGATTACGTGCCAGTTGTAAGCCGCGAATCGCGCCGGTGTGTTGTCTCCGAACCAGCCAGCAACATCGCCGTCAATTGAAATCCCGTTGTCGTCATAAATACAGATTAACTTATTCAGTTTGAGCGTACCGGCCAGGGAAGCCACTTCATGAGAAATGCCTTCCATCAGGCAACCATCACCAGCAAAGACATAGGTATGGTGATCGACGATCTTATAATCTGTTCCATTTTTCGCCCTGTTGAATCTGGCGCTGAGCAGTTTTTCTGCCAATGCCATACCAACCCCATTGGCAAGACCCTGGCCGAGTGGGCCGGTCGTGGTTTCAACCCCGGGTGTATATCCGTATTCAGGATGACCTGGCGTCTTTGAACCCAACTGCCTGAAATTCTCCAACTGCTCCATGGGCAGGTCGTAGCCCGTCAGGTGCAGAAGAGAATACATCAGCATGGAGCCATGACCGTTTGAGAGAACGAATCGATCCCTGTTCTGCCATTCCGGATTGCCTGGATTGTGGTTCAGAAATTCCGTCCACAAAACTTCAGCAATATCTGCCATACCCATCGGTGCTCCAGGGTGCCCGGATTTTGCTTTTTGAACTGCGTCCATGGTTAACGCGCGAATGGCATTCGCTCGATTCTGATGTGAACTCATTGATAACCGCCAGTGCGATGTTGAAAGGCGGGTATTTTCTCTTAGGCACCCGTTCACATCAAACTCAATTTGATCGAATAGGGTATTATTTGGTCATGAATTCAATTCGACCTGGCATTGAAGTATTGTCACGAGATTTAAGTTAGGAATCAGCAACCACAGACGGTAGAATGCCCGCTTTTGAAATATCGCAGACAAACTTATGGCAGATAGAATCTTTACATCAGAATCAGTATCCGAAGGTCATCCTGACAAGATGGCAGATCAGATTTCAGACGCAATCCTCGACGCAATTCTAAGGGAAGATAAAGAAGGCAGAGTCGCGTGCGAAACAATGGTTAAAACCGGCATGGTCGTGGTGGCCGGTGAGATAACCACAAATGCCTGGATTGATCTGGAAGCCGTATGTCGGGAAGTCATTCTCGATATTGGCTACAACAGTTCAGATGTGGGCTTCGACGGGGCATCCTGCGCAATCCTCAACGCGATAGGCAAACAATCAACCGATATCGCGATGGGCGTCAATGAAAGTGATGACCACGAACAGGGTGCAGGCGACCAGGGTTTAATGTTTGGATATGCCTCCAGCGAAACGGATGTGCTAATGCCAGCACCCATTACCTATTCTCATCGCCTTGTGAAACAACAGGCAGATGTTCGCAAAGCAGGCAAACTCACATTTCTAAGGCCTGATGCCAAGAGTCAGGTGACATTCACCTATGATGACAAGGGCAATCCGAACGGCATCGATGCGGTCGTACTGTCAACTCAGCATGATCCTTCGGTCTCTCGCGAAGATCTGAAAGAAGGCGTCATGGAAGAGATCATCAAGCCGATACTGCCTTCGAACTGGCTGCATGCCGATACGAAGTACCATATTAATCCCACCGGTCAATTCGTTATTGGCGGTCCGGTAGGCGACTGTGGATTAACGGGGCGCAAGATCATTGTTGATACTTATGGTGGTATGGCCAGACACGGTGGCGGTGCCTTCTCGGGTAAGGATCCCTCAAAGGTGGACCGAAGCGCAGCATATGCCGGGAGATACGTTGCCAAGAATATTGTTGCCGCTGGTCTTGCTGATCGCTGTGAAATCCAGATTTCCTACGCTATTGGTGTTGCGGAACCGACCTCCATTAACATCGAGTCATTTGGCACGGGCAAGATATCCGATGAAAAGATCGGCAAGTTGGTGCGCGAACATTTTGATCTCAGACCCAAGGGTCTGATCGACATGCTGGATTTGAAACGTCCAATATACCTTGATACCGCAGCTTATGGTCATTTCGGTCGTGAAGAGGAGAACTTTACCTGGGAAAAAACAGATAAAGCCTCTGATCTCGCCAGGGCGCTCTAGGTTAGCAGGTGAGTACCGAAAACAGTTCGAATCGACGCTTCAGCTTCGAGTTCTCGGCACCAAAATCCGAAGAAGCCACGGTTAAACTCCATCGGGTGCACGACCGACTGACCGAACTCAATCCGGACTTCTTCTCGGTAACATACGGCGCCGGTGGCTCTACCAAGGACGGTACGCGAAATGCCGTTCTTGCCATTAACGCAACTGGTTCGAGCGTCGCACCTCACCTGTCATTCGGCGGTGATCCACCAGAGAAAATTGAAGCGTTGTTGAATGAATACAAAGACGCCGGTATCAACCGACTGGTTGCTCTGAGGGGAGATATCCCTTCCGGCACAGGGGCGTCCGTTAAGATGACTTATGCGAATGAACTTGTCTCGTTTGTAAGGGAAAAAACCGGCGATCATTTCCATATTGAGGTCGCCGCCTATCCTGAAATCCACCCGGAGTCACTCTCTGTCGAATCCGACCTGCAGTTTTTTAAAGCCAAGGTCGAAGCCGGTGCAAACAGCGCGATCACTCAATATTTTTTTAACGCAGAGGCTTATTTTCGTTTCGTTGACTCCTGCGCCGCAATGGGTATGGATATCCCCATTGTCCCCGGGATCATGCCTATTACAAACCACCGGTCTCTGGTGCGCTTTTCAGACAATTGCAGCGCAGACATTCCGCGCTGGATTCGAAAGCACCTCGAGTACTATGAAGACGACCCGGTTTCATTAAAAGCCTTCGGTGATGAGGTGATGACCCGCCTCTGCGAGCAACTCCTGGCAGGTGGTGCCCCTGGCTTGCACTTCTACACCATGAATCAGTCTCTGCCCACACTTCGACTCTGGCGGAATCTCGGCCTGTAAAGGCGTGAGACCAGTCTTGTCTATGCGGGTTTCACGATTTTTTATCAATCAACCGCTGGAGGCAGGCGGGAACGTTGAAGTCTCCGGGCCTAGAGCTCACTATCTGCGAGATGTCCTGCGCCTGAAAATAGGCGACCCCCTGACTGTATTCAACGGTCAGGGTGGTCAGTACAACGCTGAAATACTCAGATTGGATCGCAATTCGCTGACAGTTCAGGTGGGGGAGCACAACCCGATTGACTTTGGTTCACATCTTTCAATAGATCTCGGCCTCGGAATCTCGAAAAGAGATGCGATGGATGTGGCTATCCAAAAGGCAACGGAGCTTGGTGTTAGCTCAATCAACCCGTTGATCTGTGCAAATACTTCGATTTCGCTCAAGGCAATGGCAAAACGACTCGACCACTGGCGTGAGGTCAGCTACAGCGCCTGCGAACAGTGCGGATTGAACAGGCCACCCGAAATCAGGAATGAAATGCAGATTGCGGACTGGATGTCAGTAGATGCTGATTTATGCCTTATCGCCAATCCACATGCGAAACAATCGATCCTCGAAATTCAGGCAGAAGCGAAACGGGTCGCAATTCTGGTTGGACCTGAAGGCGGTTTTTCTGTCGAAGAAATCGAACTTGCAGGAGCCAGGCAATTTACCGAAGTAAATCTGGGTCCCCGAATTCTGAGGACTGAAACTGCCGTCATCGCAATGACATCGCTGGTTCAGTCTCGATGGGGAGATCTCGCACCGTCCACCTGGTGACTGCAAAAAACATGAGATCTGTTTGTGGTATGGCTTCGAGCAACAAGCAGTTAATTATCGCCAAATGCAACTCGCCTGATTTCCGTTTCAATATAGTCGAAATCAGGAATGGAAATAATCTGGTCTGCAAAACGTGCTTTCATCAACTCGGTTTTCTCGGCAGGCTCACCCGTTTCAAATAACTCATCGGCCGTGACCTGGATTGTCTCTGGCATCGCCTGGGCGACGATTGCCATATAGTTAAAGTCAGATTCACCACCTAGTGCTCGCAAGATAATGAGACTCGCCGAGGACACGCTGACTAATGAAAAACTCGCCCGTTCGATCGTCAACATTTCAAATGAGGCGACGGGTACTTCAATGCCACGCCATGCAAGGAACCCCAGAAACCAGTCGGGCGTATCCTGGACCCTTTGCAGCGGTTCATAGGGAATAATTTCTGCAACCGTCGTACTTGGCACCAGGATATTACTTTTTTGCAACGGCACCATGAAGACAGTCAACTCTGTTGCGATGTCTGAC
The DNA here is from genome assembly GCA_964548025.1 of uncultured Pseudomonadales bacterium. Taxonomy (GTDB): domain Bacteria; phylum Pseudomonadota; class Gammaproteobacteria; order Pseudomonadales; family Azotimanducaceae; genus JAHRVQ01. Next base: position 4,302 of record CAZJRI010000042.1, on the reverse strand, counting down.
ATGCTCAAATTATACCTACTTTCGGTCTGACGGTTTCACCTGCTAACAAAATCATTGGGTGGCCTCGGCAATCACTTCTTCGATGGTGCTGATCAGGTTCGCCTCCTGGAAAGGCTTACCCAGATATCGATTCACTCCCAGCTCAAAAGCTTCCTGCTTGTGTTTTTCTCCTGTTCGGGACGTGATCATGATGATGGGCAACGTCTCAAGACGAGGATCACGTCTCACGGTTCGCAGCACTTCGAATCCATCCATTCTGGGCATCTCAATATCGAGTAACATGACATCAGGCAGGATATCTTCCAACTGCTTGACGGCATCAACACCATCCTTGGCAGTTACTACCTCCCACCCCTGACGCTCAAGTAATCGTGAAGTGACTTTTCTCACTGTGACCGAATCATCCACTATCATTATTTTCGGCACTTTGACAACAGACTCTGATGGCTCTTCTGCTTCTTCTGCTACCTCTTCATCAATATCTGATCTGTCTACAAGATCCATAACATCAAGAATAATTACGACACTGCCATCACCCAAGATAGTAGCGCCAGATATCCCCCCGACTTCGTTGAACTGCCTGCCAAGGCCTTTCACAACTACCTCACGACTGCCGATCACACGATCCACCTGCAGGGCTACAGACTTGTCGCCGCTGCGCGCGAGTATTACGGGCAGGGGAGCCACCAGCCCCTCAAGCACCGGATCATCTGACTTTTCAAGCATTTTGCCCATATAAACCAGTCGATAGGGTTGCCCGGCATATTCAAACATGGGCGCATCCGGCTGGTAGTAGGCTTCAAGCTCGTAGGGACTTACCCTCACGATTCCTTCAATTGTATTGAGGGGGATAGCATAGGTTTCTGATTTCACAATCACCATCAACGCACGATTGATAGATACCGTAAACGGAATTCGGATTGTGAATTCGGTGCCCACTCCGAAAGTTGAATCGATAGCGACAGAGCCGCCAAGCTCCTTGAGCTCACTATTAACGACATCCATGCCCACGCCACGTCCAGAGATCTGCGTTAGTTTCTGCGCTGTGCTGAATCCGGCATCCATGATGAACTGCATCACTTCATAATCAGAGACTTCAGCACCTTCATTGATAACACCACGTTCAATTGCCTTGCTGCGAACAGCTTCGACGTTGATGCCACCGCCATCGTCACTAACTGCCAGAACGACATAACCGCCTTCTCTTGAAAGCCTCAGGCTAATACGACCAGTTTCCGGCTTGTTTGCCTGTTTGCGCTTCTCTACCGATTCGATACCGTGGTCAACTGCATTTCTTAACATGTGTTCAAGGGGCGCGACTATTCTCTCAAGAACATTTCGGTCCAGTTCACCCTCAACATTGAATGCATCAAAACGAACGGCTTTGCCTACCTCGTTACTTATTTGCCTAACTATTCGTCTAAGTCTTGGAATCAATCTAGCAAACGGAACCATGCGGGTGCGAGTGAGACCTTCCTGCAACTCACTGCCAATGCGAGCCTGCTGATGTAATAAAGTCTCTGCGTCCCGGCTTTTGTCAACAAGCGTATCTTTCAAATCTAGCATGTCGGAAGAACCCTCGTTCAGGGTTCTCGAAATCTCCTGCAGCATCGTATATCGATCCATTTCGAGATCATCAAATGCTGAATCGCCATCACCCTGAACCCTGGTACGGAAAACGGTCTCCCGGGACTCTGCTTCAATTTCCAACCGCCTGACCTGATCACGAATACGGTCAATCGTCTCTTCCATCTCCTGTAGTGATCCACCGAAATCGCTTATCTGCTGTTCGACCCGGCCCCGCGTGATATTTGATTCTCCCGAGAGGCTGATAAGACTCTCCAACAAATCTGCCGAAACCCTGACCATCTCCTGATTTTGGGGTGCTGCTGCCGCTGCCTTATCGGGGGCTGGTTCCGAAGGTTCTGTCTGTGGTTCCGAGGTTGAATCCTGGCTCTCTGGCAGTTCTGCCGGAGCAGCAACAGGTCTGGATTCCTGCACCCTGGTCATACCAGCCAACTCATCCTCGCTCGCCTCGCCGTGCAGATGCTTCCGATAGATGCCAATCCTGCGGGTGATTTCATCCTGTCGTTGATTCAAAAGAGCGAAAAAGGCGTCGTCTGTTGGAACTGGGTCCTGCTGTATACCGATCAGATAAGTCTCAAAATTGTGAGTATATTCACCAAGGCTGTTGAGTCCGGCCAAGCGTGACCCGCCTTTCATCGTATGCAGATGTCGTAACAGATTATCGTGGTACTCAGTTGCATCCGGATCGTTGCTCCAGTCCAGAATGCTCTTGTCTATTTCTTCAATGAGTTCATCAGCTTCTTCAATAAAGATCAGCAGGACGTCCTCATCAATATCGTCAGCGGGCAGCTCAACCGCTTCATCACTGTCTGCTTCGGCAGTCGCGTCTACATCTGAACTCTCTACCGATACGGACTCGGGCTCAGAAGAGTCAGTAACAGGCTGAATGCTGCTGACCTTTCGCAGCGACTTTAATTCTTCTTCAGTTGCTTCACCGGTTGCCAGTTTGGCATAAATTGCAACACGCCTTGTGACATCGTCCTGGCGTTCATTCAGCATCGCAAAAAACTCGTCATTAAGCGTTACCGGATTTTGCTGCACCCCGATAAGAAAGGTTTCAAAATTGTGAGTAAATTCTCCCAGTGAATTCATGCCCGCCAATCTTGCACCGCCCTTCAGGGTATGAAGATGACGCAACAGATTAGCCAGATGTTCTTCAGAGGCTGTATTGCTACTCCACTCAAGAATACTCTCATCTATCGCCTCAAGCAGTTCCTCCGCTTCTTCAAGGAAAAGAACCAGTACTTCTTCATCGATGTCATCCTCTGGCAATTCAGCTTCTTCACCAGAATCGTCAGTCGTGGATGCGGAAATGGCCGTAGCCTCCAGTCGATTGCGGAACTGCCCCGCAATCTGATCATCTACTTCCGGGGATTCTCCTCTTTTCAATATTTCCAGTTGGTCGAGTAAAGAAACCCTTCCATCATCCAGCAACGACACATCTTCCTCGTTGGGAACGAGCTGTCCAAGGGTGAGTTTTTCGCTTAGTTGCAACATCAACTCAGTCGTCTCGGCTAACGACGTAAGCTGCCTGTTTTCAGCACTGCTTTCAAATTGGGTAAGCAGATTTATTACCTGCTGGAGATGAATAATGTTGCCTGTATCTCTGGACCATTCGCTTAACGCTGCACTGACATTAACCAGCAGCTCGAAACTATCGTTTATAAATAGCTGCGTTTCTTCGGCTGTTTCGAGATCCTCAATATCGATGCCGTTTAGCTCAGCAACAATTTCAGGATTTGGGACAATATCCTGACTCGAAGCGATTTGATCAAACATGGCCACCAGGGATTCATGAGCCCTTTCGAGTACCTCTACCACCATATCAAGTGGCTTTTCGGAAAACTGCTCGTAAATACGAGCTATTGCTTCTGCCAATTCACATATATCTTTCTTTTCTGTTGCCTTTCCCTGTTCGAGTACGTGATCCAGTTCCAGTTTTAACTGCTGAATATTCGACGAATCCCACTCCGCAATCACTTCAGGCGCGGATATGAGCAGATCTACCCTGGACAGATCAAATAGCGGAAGCGCCTCTACTTCATCAACTATGTTCTCTTGCTGTGTACGTTCAAGGAAAGATGAAAGTTCGTCCAGTTCACTTCGATATGCCGCCAGATTGGAGAGCACCTTCTCAATCAGATCAACACCAGTTGCAACCAGGTCGATGAACTCTTCATTGGCATCAATTCCTCCATGAAATAGATGATTGCTCAGCGTTTCCAATGAAGCGCCGATACTGGAGATAGTCGGCACTTCAGCCATCGCCGCACTACCCTTGAGGGAATGAAACGCAGCCGTGAGTTCCGCAGTAACCGGACCCGCTACACTCAGATAATCATGGATCGTCTGAACATTATCTACCGCTTCAGCAATAAAGATCTCGTCGATTTCACTATCTGCTTCCGGTATTTCTTCCAACTCCAGGTCTTCAAGCTCAAACTCGGTGGATTCCTCCGAACTTTCAGGTTCTGACTCTAATTCGAGTTCATCCAGCTCAATGTCATCTAGTTCGAAGCTTGGGTCTGAAATCTCCGGGGTATCCTGATCCGCTGAGGGCTCTTCATCTAAAGCCGCTGACGGCTCTTCATCTATGTCCGCTGAGGGCTCTTCATCTATGTCCGCTGCGGGCTCTTCATCTAAAGCCGCTGAGGGCTCTTCATCTAAAACCGCTGAGGGCTCTTCTTCCAAAACCGCTGAGGGCTCTTCTTCCAA
>CAZJRI010000041.1:0-35733 GCA_964548025.1 uncultured Pseudomonadales bacterium | reverse complement strand
ATATTCCTGTCTTTTTTTTCGCCATTGAAACTTTTACTCGCTGGTTGATTGATCTAATCCAGATCTGAGATTTCAGGTGTATCATAAAGGCATTTGAACGGGAAGTTATTTATGATTTTGTAATCCTTGCGTTTCAAACGCTGGGACAGGCGGGGTCAAGCCGGGATTAAAAGTACCCTGTTGGTTGAGCCTCTTTGACTGTGAAACAGATTTAAGAGATCGGTGAATAGGTGGATCGGTGGAGAAAATCCAACCCTCTCGCGAAGCAGGTAAACAGGCGGATTGATCGATAAGTTAGAAGAAGGGATGCCATATGAATGAGATTGTTGATGACCGAATGAAAGACAAAGCGATAAGAACTGAGTTTGTAGCAGCAAATGGCTTGAATTTTGAAGTAGATAAATGTGGTAGTGGTGACAAGCTTGCGATTTGTCTGCATGGATTTCCCGAACACAGTTTCTCGTGGCGGTATCAACTGCCTATGCTCGCTGGGCTGGGATATGAAGCCTGGGCGCCGAATCTCAGGGGATATGGCAATAGTTCACGACCGGACCGGATATCGGATTATTCGCTGGACAATCTACTGGCTGATGTTGCCGGTCTGATCGATTCGTCAGGATTCAATGATGTGGTCATGATTGCACATGACTGGGGAGCGGTAATAGCGTGGCAGTTCGCAATAAAAAAGATACGCCCGCTTAACCAACTCATAATCTGCAATGTACCCCATCCCGGGCCAATGCAGCAGGCAATGAGAAACGGATTCGCCCAGTTGAAGAAATCCTGGTATGTATTCTTTTTCCAGATCCCGCTTCTACCTGAATTTCTTCTGGGTAGAAATGGTGCAAGGGGAGTTGCGGAATCAATTTACAATTCCAGTGTAGACAAATCAAAATTCCCACCTGAAGTCCTTGAGGTTTACAGAAAAAACGCGAGTCAACCAGGTGCGCTGAAGGCAATGATTAATTACTATCGGGCACTCCTGCGTGACAGAAATAATGTACAAAACTCAGAGTTTCCCACGATCGAGACGCCAACACTGATGATCTGGGGAGAGGAAGACGTTGCCCTGACGAAAGAATCAACCTACGGCACCGGTGAATATGTAAGTGATTTCACTATCAGATATCTTAGGGGTGTATCTCACTGGGTGCAGCAAGAAGCGCCAGAGACTGTTAATGAGATGATAAGGGCCTTCTTGCTGACTGAGAAAGTGCCCGAATTCGAACCGGAGCCTTAAATCTGGTTTGTTTCTGTACTATCTGGCGGATAGATGATTTCTGAATATTTCCGCAACGGTTCCGTCCCCGATTCTTTGGGTCAGCCAGTGGTCTACATATTCTTTCAGGACAATATCCTGTGGCAGAAGATAACCTTTCTGCGAGAAAGTCAGATTGGTTCCTGGCATTGCGGCACATAAGTTTCTGTCTTTGGCTATCTGTAGTTGTACTTCGATATCATCTGTTATCATCACATCAGCACGTCCCTCTGAAATCTCTGTGAATATGGTTCTATTGTCATCGTGGATTTTCAAACTGGCCTGACTGATATTATTCCTGACATACTGTTGATTGGTTCCGCCGGGATTGACGATCAATCGAACACCCTGCTGGTCGATACTGCCAAGTGAGTTGAAATTTCGTTTATCCGCGCATCTGATGATAGGGGTTTTGCCTCCCGCATGATATGAAGTGGAAAAAAAGCCGGTCTTCTGGCGTTTTAGACTCCTTGAAATACCGCTCATACCAATATCGAATGCACCTGATTTAAGGTCCTGCATCAATGTCGGCCAGCTTGTGGCGACCCAGACAATTTCGACGTTAAGAGAAGAAGCCAGATTTTTCCCGAGATCAATATCGATGCCGCGATATTCATCGCCTGATTTAAGGGAAAATGGTTCATAGTCACCTGTCGTACCAACCCTTAGTTTACCGGTTTCAACTATCTGGCTTAGCCGGTTATTGTATTGCTGAATTTTTGGCAGCATGGATTCAAGCTGAGTTTTAGTCTCTGCAGACAACCCTTCGACAGGTTGAATAGCCAGTGACCTGGTGTCCTCCTGCGCAATCTTTTCAATTATCTCGTCCCCCAATCTGATCAGCGCAGGTCTGATATCGTTGATGAGATCCGGTATTTTCTCAGATCTTCGCTCAGGATGTGACTGCCACTGCGCAAACCAGTAGGCCTGTATCTCTTTTGCAGCGGCAATCTGAACCTCGAAAAAACGTCGACTCGATTCAGGTTTCAGACCCAGTCTCAGTCCTCTTCTGACAGCGTTGTCGATGACTACCTTTTCTCGTTCCCTGTCTTCTATTGGTAGATGATGATGTGATTTATAGAGTGCCACGTCTTTCATGTGCCCTAGTCGTTTGACGATCAGTTCGTCTATCGAATCGGCTAGCGCAAAGCTGTTTATTAAAAGGAGGAGAATACATAAAGACAATCGAAGCATACGAGTAAGGGGCCAGCTAAAAGTGAAACAGCATATCATCCTGATCGGCTGCATTAAAAATGTACCTGTGATAGCTTTGCATGCTTTGTAAACAAGCAGGAACAGCTATGTCAGATCCAGTACTTTATGAACAGCAGGGCCACATCGTTACGCTGACTCTCAATCGGCATGAAACGCGAAATGCGATATCAGAAGACGAGATGGTCGACGCGTTGGAAGCTGCCTGTGAGAGGATTAATGCAGATTCATCGGTCCGTTGCGCGATTATTACCGGGGCGGGTAGTGCATTTTCCTCAGGGGGTAATGTGAAAGACATGCGGGACAAAAAAGGCATGTTCGGTGGTACGGCCACCGAGATCAGAGATGGATATCGAAATGGCATCCAGAGAATTCCGATGGCCATACACAAACTTGAAGTGCCGATAATTGCAGCGGTAAATGGCGCCGCCATCGGGGCAGGATGTGATCTCACTATGATGTGTGATATGCGAATCGCTTCCGAGAAAGCTGTTTTTGCAGAGAGTTTCGTGAAGGTAGGACTGATTCCCGGAGATGGTGGCGCCTGGTTTTTGCCAAGAGTAGTTGGACAATCAAGAGCAAACGAAATGGCTTATACCGGCGAACCGGTCGATGCACAGACAGCGCTTGCCTGGGGTATGGTATCCCGTGTTGTGGCACCTGACGATCTTATACCAGCCGCGAATGAACTGGCCGGGCGGATAGCGGTTAATCCGCCTTCTGCACTTCGCATGACCAAAAAACTGATCAAAGAGGCTGAACATGCCCAGTTGGATCCAATACTCGAAATGTCAGCATCCCTGCAGGCACTGGCGCATCAAACCGAAGATCACGCCGAGGCAGTAGATGCGATCATTGAAAAACGAAAACCCAATTTTACGGGATCATAGCCATGATTCAGTGGCATACCCGCTCTAGCTAGAAGCCAGTAACCAGAAGCCCGCAGCCGCTCTTAAGCATTCTCAAGCAGATCATACTTCTTCAGATAACCCCTGAGCTGGTGGTAAGTCACCCCCAGCGCTTCTGCGGTCTTCTTCTGATTGAATTGATTACTCGCCAGTGCGTTTTTGATAAGTCCGACTTCGTAATCCTGAACGGACTGCCTGAAGTCAATGGGGAAATCACTCACGCTGGGTACTGGCGGTACCACCTTGGTTGTCTGTTCATTTGAATCTGTCTCAGAAGCAATGCTGAGCGTTTCGTTGGGATTCTTGGGACGAAAGGGTGACTCGAAAGGATCGAGTGAAATTAGATCCACTGGAGAATCCAGTTCCTGACTACGATATACACTGCGCTCGACGACATTTTTAAGTTCGCGGATATTGCCTGGCCAATGGTAGCTCCTAAGCACTTTTCTGGCTGCAGGTGTAAAACCCGGAAAATACTCTCTGCCAAGGTCAATAGCCATTGCGACCGCGAAGTGTTCCGCAAGAATTGGTATGTCTTCCGGGCGTGATCGAAGTGGCGGTAGTGTAATAACGTCAAATGCCAATCGATCCAGCAGATCTTCGCGAAATGTTCCCTTGCGGGCCATGCTGGGCAGATCTTCGTTGGTTGCAGCGATTAATCTCACATCGGTCAGAAATGTCTTACTGCCGCCAACCCGCTCGAACTCACCGTATTCGATGATCCGGAGTAGCTTTTCCTGTACTAGTGGTGATGTTGTCGCCAGTTCATCCAGAAACAATGTGCCTTTATCGGCTCTCTCGAATCTGCCGCGATGCAGTTTTTGCGCACCAGTGAACGCGCCTGCCTCGTGACCAAATAACTCGGTTTCGAGCAATGATTCGCTAATTGCGGCACAGTTCATTTTCAGGTATTCCTGATCCCAGCGACTGGACAGATAGTGCAGGCGAGCAGCGATCAGTTCCTTGCCTGTACCACGCTCACCGACAATGAGTACTGGTTTACTTAAGGGAGCAACCTGTGAAGTAAGTTCGAGCACTTCAAGGAATGCGGGTGACTCGCCAATGAGTCTTTCGTCGTGTTGTCCTGCTGGCATGCTGTTATCTGCGTTCGGTTAAATAACTAATTGTTGGTTTGTTTGGCCAAATAGTGACTTAGACCTCAGGTTTCTAATCATAACCTAAAAAGTGAAACTTTAGAAAATCTATATATAACAGTGACATAGGCGAACATATAAGACTGGCACGAAATGTGGTATTAAGTTGGCATGAATAACATAAGCACTGACAGGATTAGTGCACAAACGGCAGGTTAACTGCCATCGGTTTTGATTTAGAAAGAGGCATAGGAAGATGGGTATATTTTCCAGATTCACAGACATTATTAACGCTAATATCAATGCTATTTTGGATAAGGCAGAAGATCCCGAAAAGATGGTTCGTCTGATTATCCAGGAAATGGAAGAAACCCTGGTTGAGGTACGCACTCAGTCAGCCAAGTTGATAGCAGACAAAAAGGAACTGGGCCGTCGCACTGAGCGTATGAAAAAAGAGGCGAGCGAGTGGGACAACAAAGCTGAGATCGCACTCTCAAAAGATCGTGAAGATCTCGCCAGGGCGGCTCTGAAAGAGAAGAGCAGCGCGATTGAAGAAGTGGCTGCTGTTGAATCCGATCTCGAACAGATTGACCACAACCTGGCAAAATTATCTGATGATATCGGGTTGCTGCAACAGAAACTGGTGGATGCGAAAGCACGCCAGAAAGCGCTGATTCTGAGGGGAAAAACCGCAAAATCCAGAATTGGTGTCAAACGCCAGTTACATGAAGTTGATATCGAAGAGGCAATGAACCGATTCGAGCACTACGAACGCAAAATTGACGTGATGGAAGGTGAGGTAGAGAGTTATGATTTGGGTCAGCGAAACCTGGCTGATGAAATTGCAGACCTTGAGTCCGACGAAAAAGTTGATGAAGAACTGGAAAAACTGAAGGAACGGATGGGTCGGTCAACTGACACAAGCGATGACCAGGCTTAAATTTAACCAGACTAAAGAATAAGGTTGATATTATGGAAGGTTGGATAGTTGCAATATTCGTCCCGGTCGTCGTCTTCCTTGTCATTGTCGCGCCGATCTGGATCGTGCTCCACTACAAATCAGTGGCTCGTACGGCAGATGGTCTGACATCGGGTGAACGCGGTGAGTTAGACGATATGATCGAGGTCGCGAACAAGATGGCGGCCCGAATCGAAACCCTTGAAGCCATATTGGATGTTGAAAGTCCCGAATGGCGAGAACAACAGCGCCAGGCTTGAGCCTTAGAAAAGAGGCGCAGGGGAAGGAATGTGAGCAGATCAGATCGGGAAAGAAGAGAAGCTGAGAAAGCAGCGAGACGAGCTCGAAGATTAGCTGATAGAGCTGAGCAAAGAGCACAGCGCAAAGATGAGCATGCACAACGTGCAGCAGACAGAGCAGAAAAACTCGCAGAGAGAGCCAACAGGAGAAGAAGCCCAAAGGACAGGGAGAGAGATCTCGAAGGATCGATTGAAGATTTTGTTGATGAAGTGGCTGAGAAATGGTCTCGAAAGGCAGAAGAGTGGATTGATGAGAAATCACAGCAGGTATTCGAAGACCATAGAGATCGATCGGAACAGCGTTATTCTGATGGTCTGAACAGCGCTGACGTGGAAGCAAGGAATGCTCGTGAAGCAGCAGACAAAGCGAGGAGAGCCGCGGAAGCAGCCGCATCATATGTTTCCGACAATTATCCCCCGCAACGTGATGACAAGCGAAAATCGAATCGTGGAAAGTCACGACGCCGAAGGCAAACATACAGAGGAAATAGCTACCAGGATTATCAGTCGACTCACCGGGCTCGTCGCAGAAGACGATACGGCTCACTTTATCGTGATCGAAGACACAAAAAGATCTGCGGGGTTTGTGCTGGTACGGCCGAGTATTTTGGAGTGGAGACCTGGCAGGTTCGACTTGCCGCATTGTGCGGGCTTGTCTTCGTACCCCAGGTCGCCATACCAACCTATTTCATCACTTACTTTCTGATGGACAACAAACCTTATTACCGCGAAGCTACTGATAGATTTGATGAGCAACATGAACCAGAGCAGGCCGTGAAACCGATGAGACAGAAAAAAAGAAGGACCAAAGATAGCGAGCCTCAAATACCCAATGTTCAGGCATTCAGAGTTGCCAAACAGAAGTTCGCTAATATCGAAGATCGACTGAGACTGATGGAATCCCATGTCACTTCTTCACAATTTGAATTGCAACGGGAAATCAAGAAAATTTCCGGAGATGATTAATGAGCATCGAAGTACGCAAGGTTGAGAATTTCGATGAAATCCGCTTTCGTGGACCCGGAATTCTGAAGATTACCCAGTGTGATGAAGAGTCACTGACCCTGCATGCACCCCGCTATGTCATTGATGATATTGAATCGACCGTTGATGATGGTGTGCTCAGGCTCGGTTATGTTAGTCCGAAAGTGACATCACTCAAGGTACACCGTGAGGTTTTGTCTTACGATCTGAAGCTGAAAGATCTCCTTAAAATATCAATCTCAGGCAGCGGCCGAGCCCTGATTCCTGACCTGGACAATGATCATCTAACAGCGATCATTTCAGGTTCGGGAAAGATTTCTCTCGGCAAACTTACAGCCGATCACTTCGAAGCCAGAGTGTCTGGTTCAGGGAGCATCGTTGTGAGTGGTGATGTCGAAACTCAGGCGATTGTTATGAGTGGTTCAGGCACCTATTCTGCTGAAAATCTGATCAGCGATTTCTCTGAAGCCAAGATATCAGGTTCGGGTTGTGCAGATCTGACGGTGAGTGATGAACTTTCTGTCGTTATTTCAGGTAGTGGATCTTTGAGTTATTCAGGTTATCCCGATATCTATAAAAAAGTATCGGGTTCAGGAAAAGTAACACGGCGTCGGAAAGAATCGAAGCCACCTGCAAGAGGCAAAGAACATGGGTAGTACATTTTGGGTTTTTCTAGGTGTTGTCATTGTTGTTTCTGTGGTTGCGGATTCAATCGTGAAAATTGTCAAAGCAAGTACCAGCGGTGGATCAAAGCAGCTCAGGGAAAGAGTCCAGGATCTTGAGGAAGATCTTGAAGATTCAATGCGACGAATTGAAGTGCTGGAAAAAATCGTCACAGATGAGAAGCATAACCTCAGCAGAGAGATCGATGATCTTGCGAATAATGGTTAGAAGAAGCGCTTTGACGCTGGTCGTTAGCCGTTTAAGCAATGATTCATGACAAAATACTCGTGCCGTTCCGAGCCCGCTGCAGGCTCGGTATTTGAATAGTTTTCGTCTCAGGCACCGGGATTTGCCCAGGCGATTAGGTTGTCTACCTAAAACCTATTTGGTCGGTCTTATATGCTGAATCGAAAGTTATACTCGTCGTCAATCATCTCTTCGCGAAATTGATCTTCTGTATATGAAGCGATCAGCGGTCTCCAGAACTTGTACGCAACAAGATTGCTCTTTAGTACTCGTACCTGCCAGGCACCACCGATATGATTCCACAACCCGGTTGCCGCGACTGTGCCAAATCTCCGTCGACGCAGTGATCTCAGAATAAAGAATTCAGCCAGGTCAGAAAACAACTCACCGCTTCTAGGATCGGAATCCTTTCTCACTAGTGCGAATCCCGCCGGTACGTCCCCCAGGAAAAAGACATAGGGACTGCGATCGGGTTCACGCCAGTAGTGATTCAGGTAAGGGTAGGTAAAGGTCCCGTCAGATTCCATTTCGGTGTCGTCGAATTCTGAGAAATCATAGAGATAGTATTGAAGCAGATTCGCAATGACGGGTTTGTCATGTATACCGGCGAGTTGAATTCTCAATTCTGTCATCGCCGCTACCAGGGGAATCGATCTGGATAATTGGTAAATACGCCGTCGACGCCGATTGACTTCAAGTGCACCATTTCATCCAATTGATTGACGGTATAGACAAATACCTTCAATCCTTCCTCATGTGCAGACTTGACGACATCTTCATTCGTGATTTTTTGAGACAGGTTGAGAGAATAGGCACCGAGTTCACGGGTACGATCAAAATAATCACTACGCTTTCGTCCAAAGAGGGCTCCTCTTCGAAATTCTGCACCTGCTTTTGCAAGTTCCTCATGTTTAAACGATGAAATCAGGAAGTCGTTGGCAATCCAGCCATCATTCAGGTATTCATGAAGCAAGCGATTTACAGGCAGCGCTGTACCAGGTCCTTTCAGCTCGATGTTTATCTTCGCCCGATGATCGACCAGACTAATGACCTCCGCCAGTGTTGGAATTCTTTCTCCATCACCGGCATCCAGAGATTTGAGATATGAAAGGCTGGCTTCCATGACCTGACCTTTACCATTGGTCGTTCGATCAAGCTCATCGTCATGAATGACCACCAGCTCATTTTCAACCACATAAACGTCCAGTTCGATCCACGGACATCCCATCTCGATGGCTTTTTCAAAGGCCTTGAGCGTGTTTTCAGGTGCATGGCCCGAGGCACCCCGGTGCCCGATACATAAAAATGGCATAACAGTAATTTCCTTCCCTGGGCTGCTGGTAACTAATTGTGGATACAAAACTCTCTGCTGATAAGTGAATGTAAGTCCAATTACTCGTACAATCACTGATCCGAAATGGATTATGCCAGTATTTAGTAGATGAGTTATCAGGTTCTCGCGAGGAAATTTAGACCCGCCAATTTCCAGGCTCTGGAAGGTCAGGAGCATGTGCTCCGGGCTCTGGTTAATGCACTTGAGAATAATCGCCTGCACCACGCCTATCTGTTTACCGGCACCAGGGGTATCGGTAAAACAACGATTGCCCGCATCCTGGCCAAATGTCTCAACTGTGAACAGGGAGTGTCGGCTATACCTTGCGGTACTTGCAGCACCTGCGTTGAAATAGCCGAGGGAAGAAGCGTTGATTTAATCGAGGTGGATGCTGCTTCGCGAACAAAGGTCGAGGATACGAGGGAGTTGTTGGACAATGTTCAGTACATGCCGACCAGAAACCGTTATAAAATCTATCTGATAGATGAAGTACATATGTTGTCCAACCATAGCTTCAACGCTCTTCTAAAGACCCTGGAAGAGCCGCCGGAGCACGTAAAATTTCTACTGGCAACAACGGATCCGAAGAAATTACCCGTGACCGTTCTGTCACGATGTTTGCAGTTCAATCTGAAGAAGCTCTCACCAGAACGTATCGTAAATTATCTTAAGCAGATATTGAGTGAAGAGGATGTTCCTTTCGAGGAGGACGCGCTGTGGCAGCTTGGGCGGGCTGCTGACGGCAGCATGCGCGATGCATTGAGTCTCACCGATCAGGCGATCTCTTTTGGTAATAATTCGGTCAATGATGCTGACGTAACTTCCATGCTCGGTAGTATTGACCGAAGAGAAATATATGAAATCATTAGCTGTCTTATCGATAAAGATGCTGCATCTTTGCTCGCGAAAATTGCGTCGCTGGACGAATTTGCGCCGGACTATTCTGCATTGCTGGCTGACTTTCTCTCGGTTATGCACCGGGTATCGGTTTCGCAGGCAGTGAGTGAGGCGATTGATAATAGCCAGGGTGACCGGGAACTGGTTCTTGCCCTGGCTGAATCCATCTCAAGAGAGGATGTCCAACTGTTTTATCAGATCGGGTTGATCGGGCAGCGAGATATGCCTTATTCACCGGATGCAAGGACCGGATTTGAGATGGTTATGCTACGCATGCTGGCTTTTACGCCAGGTTCTGCTGGCGCATCTGTTCCCCCGCAAGACGATTCTGAAATCAAAAAAAAAACGATAGCCTCAAATCAGTCGACCAGTAAGGTAGCGGAGATTCTTGCGAGTCTTTCCTCCGAGAAAAAAGAAGGCAATGCAAAGCAGGAAGAATTAACCGCCCCTGAATTGCCAGAAGAAAATCCGGTTGAATCGAATCAACCGGTAGCTGAGACCCCAGAGACGTTTGCTGATCAAACCAAATCGTTTGCTGAAGAGGTTACCGGCAATATCGATGATGAAACTGGTGGCTTCGGGAAGAAAGAAGTAGCTGAGAGTGAATCAAATTCAAATGTTGATCCCGTTAGTCACCACAAAACTGAAATACCTGATCTGATTGCCGAGAATTGGGTGGCTATATTGCCTCAACTTGGGTTGTCAGGCGTAACCCAGTCGCTTGCTGCAAATTGTACGATCCAATCATGCTCAGACTCTGTTTGCCAGTTGGTGCTGAGCGAGCAGCATGCGAGCTTGTGGAATAGCACACATGAATCAAGGATAGAATCAGCCTTGAACAAGTTATATCAGTCTACAATCAAGGTGACAGTTACGATTGGTAAATCATCAGTTGAAACCCCGGCTGAAAAAGCTGCCCGAAATCAGGTGGAAGCAACCAACAGGGCAATTGAAGTGATTGAAAGCGACAAAAAGGTTCAGCAGATAGTTGATAGCTTTGACGGTAAACTGGACAGAGAGACCATTTCGGCAAGAAGGAATTCTGGAGACTAGTATGACGATTAAAGGTGGATTGGGAGACTTGATGAAGCAAGCCCAGCAAATGCAGGAAAAAGTCCAGTCAATGCAGGATGAATTAGCAAATACCGAGATTAAAGGGGAGTCTGGTGCAGGAATGGTAAAGATAACCATGACAGGACGCCACGATGTAAAGAATGTCGAGATTGATGACAGCTTATTAAAAGAAGACAAGGAAATACTCGAAGACCTGATAGCAGCGGCTGTGAACGATGCCGTCAGAAGACTTGAAGTTAATCAGAAAGATAAAATGTCTGAACTCACAGGAGGCCTGTCTTTGCCTCCTGGTTTTAAACTACCTTTTTAGCCAGAAGTTAAACCGTGAATGGTCAATCGACGATAGATGAGCTGGTAGATGCGCTGAGGTGCTTGCCAGGAATTGGGCCGAAATCCGCTCAACGTATGGTTATGCATCTGCTAGAACGAGATCGAGATGGTGCACGTCACCTGGCTGACAAATTGACTACAGCGATGGACGAGATAGGACATTGTAAGCAGTGTCGCAACTTCTCTGAAGATGACATTTGTAAAATATGTCAGTCAACTTCGCGGGATTCAACACTGCTTTGCGTGGTGGAGAATCCGGGCGATGTAATCGCCATTGAAAACACAGGACACTTTTCCGGGAAGTACTTTGTACTAATGGGCACATTGTCTCCTATTGACGGTGTTGGTCCGAAAGAGTTGGGGCTCGACCAGCTTCTCCCACGTTGTGAAAGCGGTGTCACTGAACTTATACTAGCGGTTAGTTCCTCCGTGGAAGGGGAAGCAACTGCACATTATATTTCAGAAATGGTAAAGGTTAAGGGGATTACGGTCACGAGGATAGCGCAAGGTATACCAATCGGTGGAGAACTTGAATATGTCGATGGTGGAACACTTTCTCACGCAATCAATGGACGGAAAACCATCTAGCATATGACGCCCGATTTTGAGTATATCGTTACATCGTCCAGGTTGGAGAAAATCGTGGACGAGTGTTTGACAAAACCTTATGTGGCTATCGATACAGAGTTTGCCAGGTTTAAAACCTATTACCCGATTGTTGGCCTTATACAGATCCATGACGGTGAATCCTGTTATCTCATCGACCCGTTGGCAATTGAAGACTATTCAGATCTGACTCGATTAATACGGGCAGAATCCGTCATCAAGATATTCCACGCATGTTCAGAAGATCTTGAGGTTTTTCAGCATTGCCTGGGAGAAATTCCGAATACGGTATTCGACACCCAGATCGCAGGTGCAATCCTTGGGGTCGGCTTTTCACTGAGCTATCAGAATATGGTCGAGAACTATCTATCAGTTAAGATCCCCAAAGAAGAAACCCGTTCAGATTGGTTGAAGAGGCCCTTGACAGATGCCCAACTGGATTATGCGGCGTTGGACGTTATCTATCTGCTCAAGGTTTTCAAACTGCAATATGCACTGCTTGAGCAGAACAATAAACTCAGTTGGGTTGAGCAGGAATGTAATTACGTTCCGGATGAGATTGCGACACGGGTCGAACCGGAAGATTTTTATCTTAAGGTAAAAAATACGACGAGATTGGATCGTCGTCAGTTGGGATACCTCAGATCTTTGTGTGCCTGGCGTGAGACCAAAGCCCGAGAACTGGATGTTCCACGGAACAGGGTTGTTGAGGAGAAGTCTCTTTTCCTGATCGCGCAACTGTTATTAAAGGACAAATCAGATTTTCAGGAGCTGGCGAAACTCTCACCCCGACAGGTAAGAAAGTATGGTGATGAATTGTTGCTGCTGGTGAATGACGCCGCAGGCTTGCAGGAGGATGAGTTACCAGGCCTCATTGTCAAACCCGGGACGCCGGTGAGCAGTAAATCCATACAATCCCTGAGAAAAGTGGTCGATAAGAAGGCGTTGGAAATTGGTATCGCGCCAGAGATGCTGGCGAAAAGGCGCCATCTGGAACAGTTATTACGCTCTGTCGACGAGCATGGACGGTATAGTCTGCCGGTTGCCTTCCGAGGGTGGAGAGAGGAGATTATCGGTCATGCGCTGCTTGAATCACTCAGTGGATAACAATCGGAGATGAATACCATCTGTGATGTTTACAAGAGTATCCGACAACCCGACATGTACATCTATGTTGACCGCGAAGATGGTCTCACCAGGATTCCATCCGACTTACTCGACAGGTTTGGTCAGCCTGAACTCGCCCTCTCATTTATTCTGACACCAGGCCGAAAACTGGCAAAAGAAGACAGCGAAAAAGTTCAACAGAACCTCGTTGAGAACGGATTTCATCTTCAGTTGCCACCTGTCGACGCCATAAAGCTATAACAGAAATACAAATGAGCAAAAATTTCTGGAAAGAGAAAAAACTCTCTGAAATGAATAGCAGTGAATGGGAGAGTTTATGTGACGGTTGTGCAAAATGTTGCCTGCACAAGTTGGAAGACGAGGAGACGGCAGAAGTTTTTTATACCCGTATTGTCTGTCGCTATCTGGATCAGGATTCCTGCACCTGCACGGATTACGAGAACAGAAACCGGAACGTACCGAATTGCGTGCACCTCACCGTTGAAAATATCGCAGAATTTAAATGGTTGCCTGCCACCTGTGCTTATCGGCTCTTGTCTGAAGGCAGGTCTCTGCCGGATTGGCATCCGCTGAATTCCGGAGCCATTGATTCCGTCAAAGAGGCTGGTGTTTCCATCACAGGGAAAGTCATTGATGAGCGTCACGTTCACCCAGACGGCTATGACGAACACATCATCCACTGGGTGGACTAATCTTCCAAGCCCGGATGGATTTCTCATGGTATCCTAGGCGGCTGAAGCAGTAATTGATTTTGGAGAACTAGAATGAGCCTCGATTCCTTTCGTGAAGAAGTACGCAGCTACATCGCTGAACACTGCCCTGAGAGTATGAAAAACAGAACGTTTCACTTTGAAGACGCACATGAAGTGTACAGTACCGAGGATGCTGACATATGGCTGAAAGCCATGGCTGCGAAAGGACTAACCACACCCACGTGGCCCAAGGAATATGGTGCTGCCGGATTGAATTTTGATGAGAATCGAGTCTATCAGGAAGAGATGTCAGCCGCTCGAGCGCTGCCACCCCTGACCGGCATGGGCATCGCAATGATTGGACCGACTTTGCTCGAGTATGGCACCGAAGAACAAAAAGCACGCCATCTGCCAAGGATTGTATCCGGTGAGGTGAGATGGTGTCAGGGATATAGCGAACCGGGATCAGGATCTGATCTCGCCAGTTTACAAACAAAGGCTGTGCTCGAAGGTGATCACTTCGTTATCAACGGACAGAAAATATGGACGTCCGGTGCGCAGCATGCCGACTGGATGTTTGCGTTAGTGCGAACAGATTCGGACGCCCCCAAGCATGATGGCATCAGTTTCGTTCTACTCGATATGCATCAGAAAGGTGTCACAACGAAACCAATCCAACTGATCAGTGGTTCATCTCCATTTTGCGAGACTTTCTTCGACGATGCTCTTGCCAACCGGGACGATCTGGTGGGTGAACTGAACAAGGGCTGGACCGTTGGTAAAAGATTGCTTCAATATGAGCGTTCGGCTGCACCAGCGGCTCGTGCCAAGAACAAGGCGAAACCGGTCAATGCCTTTGCCAAAATCGCAAAAGAGTACCATGGAGACAGTGAAGGCAAAATTGGCAATGATGAAGCAAGAGAAAAGGTCCTGCTTCATACCATGACCGAGAAAGCGTTTCAGCTAACCGTACAGCGGGTAACCGAGGAATCGAGATCTGGTAAGGCACCAGGGGCGACAACATCCATTTTCAAGTACGTGGGTTCCTCCCTCTCAAAAGAAGGATCATCATTAAAATCATTCCTCCGTGGTTCTAACGGAATCGGTTGGGAAGGCAATGGATTTTCCGAGGATGAAGTTGAGGCTACTAGAAGCTGGCTCCGTGATCGAGCGGTCACCATCTATGGTGGCACAAATGAAGTTCAGCTAAATATCATTGGCAAACGCGTACTCGGTTTGCCGGACTAATAGATTCGCAGGTTGAGATCAAGAACCCCGTGTAGGCATTCTGGTTAAATCTGCGGGGTTAAAACCTAAGTCCAACGGTGCATCACCGGTAGGAAATTTATCTGCCTTATCCAACAGAGCAGATACTCAAGTGGACGGGTTCGGTTAGAGGACCCGTGCTTGATACAGCACGAAGATCTATTCAGTAGAAATTACCCGGGCAAGCATATCTCCAGTCGGTATTATGGATTTATGTATCGGTTATGTGAAAGGGAGCAAAAAAATGACACGGCAGAGATATATTACAGAAATGGGTATGGGCGTTGATGTGCACGGTCGCCGTTATACTGATGCAGCGGTACGGGCAGTGAATGATGCAATCCACCACTCCAGCCTCGGTTTCTTCAAACCGATGGAAAAAGCGCCTCAGGATATGATTATCGAAGTAGCCATCGGTGTACCGGAACCGGAAGCAGTTGATAAAGATATCGTTGCCAAAGCGCTGCCTTACGGAAGCGTGTCGATCAAAACGGAGAAGGGTGGTCTGGAAATTCCGTATGATGATGGTGATGATGCTATCGTCATTGCCAACGCAGGTATCATGGTTTACTTCGAGGACTGATCTAACCCGGACAATTGCATATATATCGGTCGGGATTGATGACGATTGACAATAATGATGAGGCAAGATCACACGGCCTGCGACTTAAATATCGATGATCGAGATCGCTTCTCTTACTCCCTGAACAATTGTCAGAGCCTGTATACCAACTTACGATCGCTATCTGATTGGACTCATCGCCGATCCTTATATCATCTAGCTACAAAGGCCTGTAGATCCTTGTGTGGTGCGCGCACTGGCAGGTTGCTGACCCAGCCAGGATAATTGTCTCTGATCAAGTAAACCTCAAAACCTCATTGTGCCCCTAGAGGAAGTGTGCTTTATTTCATGCTCTTGCACTGAATACCTGGTAGTAAATATGAAGCTACAACCATTGATGACCATGAGAGCGAATCTACGTCAGCCTTCCGACGTTGTGGGTAGTGTACCCCTTGGGCAGCGAATGATCGCGGAGGTGACCGACGGATCATTTGAAGGAGAACGATTGAATGGTTCGATCGTAACGCCGGGAGCAGATTGGGTAATGATAGGTGCTGATGGAATCGGTCACATTGATGTTCGGTTGACCCTAAAAACCAATGATGATGTGCTGATCTATATGCAGTATATCGGCAAACTGATATTCAACGATAAGTTTGCTGAAGCTTCAGAGGCAGGGTCTGAGATGAAGCTTGGCGATACCTATTTTATGACTCAGCCGAGATTCGAAACCAGTGGTGCCGGGTATGAGTGGCTGAATAAAGTTGTCGCGGTGGCAGAGGGGCGCATCGTGAAAGGTGGAGTTGAGTACAAGGTCTTCGAATGCCAGCACGATCAATAAGTCATTTGATCATACGAGTGGAAAAATAGGATTCACTTGTCGCCCGACGAGTGATGCACGACGGACGTATCAAGAAGTACATATCAAGAAGTACATATCAAGAAGTACATATCAAGAAGTAGATATCAAGCAGCACATATATGGGAATAAGGAGAGTCAATTGTCATCGATAGAATTTGAAATAGAAGTGAGTGAAACAGAAAGAGCAGTGCAGGAATCGGTACATCGTTTCGCTGAAGAGGTGCTCAGACCAGTCGGGCAGGAACTGGATAAAATGTCTGATCCGCAGAAGACAATTGACAAGGATTCAATCGTCTGGGATGCAATGGCCAAATACAGGGAACTAGGAATCAATACCCTGGGTCAGGCTGACAATGATCTCTCTCCGGTCGAAAATGCGCGATTGAACGCGATTATATTTGAAGAGATGGGTTGGGGTGATGCGGGTCTTGCGCTCACGATGTCGAGCCAGGGCGGTGGCATGGTTACCTGGCTTGCGAATATCAGCGGTAATGATGAACTAATACGTCGATACGGTGGTGATAGTCCTGATGAGATAGGTTGCTGGGCGATCACTGAACCCGATCACGGCAGCGATACACTGGCGTTGAATCAACCCCATTTTAACGACCCTGAAGTCAAGGCTAATTGCATCGCAGTCAAGGATGGTGATGAGTATATTATCCGCGGGCAGAAATCCAGTTGGGTTTCAGCAGCACCAATTGCCACAGTGATGGCACTTTATTGCACCATAGGTGGCGATCGAGGATTCGAAGGTGGCGGAGTGGCAGTCGTTCCCCTGGACCTGCCAGGTATCTCGAAAGGCAAGCCCCTTAACAAGATTGGTCAGCGATCGATGCCGCAGGGTGAGGTTTTTTTCGATGAGGTCAGAATTCCCGCAGATTATATGATCATGGACCAGGATACGTATAAAACAGCGCTTCAAGGAACGCTGACCATGGCGAACTCCTGGATGGGTACAACCTTTGCAGGTGTCGCCAGATCAGCTTTTGATCTCGCTAACCAATACTCGAAGGAGCGAATTCAGGGCGGTAAGCCAATCAGAGAGCATCAGAGCGTCAAACTCCGTTTGTTTGATATGTTTCGAAAGGTTGAGTCTGCCAGTGCATTTGCAAGAAAGGCGTCAATTATCAACAACGCAACTGATCAGGCGAGATTGCATTATGCAATTGCCTCAAAAACCTACGCGACGAGAGTGGCATTCGATGTGGCCAGTGAGGCACTACAGATTTTTGGTGGCAATGGACTGAGCAAAGAGTATCCCATTGAGAAGATCATGAGAGATGCCAGAGCCTCGATGATCGAAGATGGGTGTAATGAGGTGCTGAGTATTGTGGGTGCGGAAGACTTATAACTGACAACGCAATAATATCTCGTTGCTATCCTACTCGGGTTCTTCCGGTTTGAGATCGAACTGCCTGAACAACATTGCCTGATCACCTTGATGTACCGGGGACGCCAGGGGTGTGCGTTCAGCCAGGAGTTCACTGGCAGAATCAGGCAATTTCGTTGAGCCGTCGGCCAGATAGAAAGAAATGGTTTGTGTGGTCTCAAAAGTAAGCTCCATGGGGATCTTCCGGTCATAGACATTCACCAGTCGAATCAGGTATCTGGACCTGTCAGTATCCTCATCAAGCAGTATGGCATCGAACGCGTTGCCTTCGATGCTGAAGTTTTTCAGTTTTGATTCGCTGGGAAAGATCAGCATCATGGCATTTGCCTGACGGGGACTTTGAATGACCAGGCTGATAGTTTGGCTCTCCATAGCAGGCTTGATGTCCTGAATAGAGATCTCGGGACCTGGCAATCCTGATGTATCTGCAGGTGACCAGTTTGGCAGACCTGCTTCGTGGAATGGTAGTAGCTGGGCCTTATCAACCTTAAATTGCATCAGGGACATTAACCGTTCTGGTGCAGGATTCTGACTTTCCAATTGGTAAAAAGCCTCGCCGTTGTCGAGATTTTCAAAGTAGTTAATATTCAGATGTTGAGGTCGCCATTCTGAGTAAAGGGGATTTATGGCAGCGTTCGCGACGGCGATAACGGTTGACACGATACTCGCAAGAAGTGGACCCCTCAGTCTCGCGCCGTGCAGTAAGGGGGTGAGTGCCGTATTAAAGAGGCCAAGGAAAATGAAAGTGGCTGCAATTAGCCTGTAGCCCTGGGATTCTTCCATCGGCAGTACCATTCCGAGGGTCGCAGGTATTACCATTACGAGGGTGAAGATTAGAAGCAGGTTTCTTGATTTTTCATCCAATAACGTACTCATCGCGATAATCAGGCTTGCACTCAGCGTCGGGACAAGCAGCGTATTCGCTGCATCTGGAAGAAAGATGACCATGAGCAATGAGAGAATCAACCAGAAGAGCCAGGTACCAATCAGCACATCGGTATGTTTAAGATAGCGATTGCAGACTATCATGCCACCCAGTCCGCCTGTTAGTGCCGAGGAAGCAAGAGCAATCCTGTAGGGTAAATCATTTGCCGGCCAGGCGACAACAGTTCCGTTCAGGTGCGCAATTACCTCGAATGAAAGGAAACAAATCAAGGTGGTTACAAGCATGATGGCAAGTGAGCCTAGTGTGGCAAGGCCGGTGCCTACCATACCCGCGCCCAGCCTGACGAAACCAAAAAAGATCAAGAGGGTACTAGCGAGCAGCAGAAAACCACTGAAAATGCCGTCCCATTGGATCCACACTGCGTAGAAGTTGGCGAAGACATGGTGGGAGCCGGGTTCTTGAAGTCCCTCAGTAGCGAGTCTTCTCGCGAGGGGAAGCATGTTTTCACCATGATGCTGAATAGTCCGAATGTCGATATTTGCCGTATTGTCGTTCGGTGTATGGTAGTGATTCCTTTCACCGGCAAATGCAAAATCGATCCCCGGAATATTGGCACGTTGTACAACCGAGAAGTCAGTATCATTGGGCATTCGCTTGAATAACTCGTTAGCCAGGGAGAAACCAATTGGTCGGCTGCTTTCCTCCTGGTACAAGTTCATTAGTTTTTCGTTCTGCAGAGTCGCTCGCAATACCATGCTGACCCCGGTTGTACCGCTTCCCTCATAGTCCAATACAACGCCAATCTGATCTGCCAGCGGATGTTGCTTATAGAATGCTTCAGCGCCGATCAGACCCATTTCTTCTGCATCGGTAAAGAGCAGAAGAATGGGATGCTTGAACGGTGCCTCTGATTTCAGGATCCGGGCTGTTTCAAGCATAGCCGCTACCGCTGCACCATCGTCACCAGCGCCGGGTGCCATGGGAACTGAGTCGTAATGAGACATCAAAGTGATATAAGGGGAATCCAGCTCGCCCGGGATTGTTGCGATAATATTTTCAACAAAAGCACAACCATTATATCGAGTCGCGCAAGCCCAGCTATGTTGCTCAGACGATTCGATATCATATCTGTTCAGTTCATCAATGATGCGCTGTTTAACGATTTTATTGAGCGGCGAGCCGACCGGGTGAGGTTGATTTTCCTCCAGCAGCTTCTCTAAAACCCTATAAGCACGTTCAGCGGAAAACTCGTTTTGTGAGGCTGATGCTGGAACAACTTCTGGTGGTTGAAGCACCTGGTACTGGATAACGTAAAGTATCAGGGTCAGGGCGATTACCGAGATGTATCTAAAAAGATTGATGCTCATCGAGGGGAGGCTACATCAATATATATCGTATATACAGGAGTACTGACTAATTCGGCTGTAAAATTCGAGTCGGACTGGATCACTCGCCCAACCGGGTATAAACTTATTGATAATGTTGCTGCAGATTTTTCAGCAGCATTAGGCCACTTCTTTGCCGTCTTAGGCAACAAGGGATGAAATGCCACAACCTGTGGTGCTGTTTGTCTCTAAAAAAACACCGCAGAAAATTTCTTTTTATATTGAGAGGTGATCTCGTGGAAAAACGATCCTGGGCAGAACCCTATAAGATAAAGATGGTTGAACTCTTGAAGATGACAACCGAAGAAGAACGAAAATCCGCAATTATTGACGCTGGATTTAATACCTTCCTGCTGAAATCAGAGGATGTCTATATCGATTTACTCACCGACTCAGGCGTTGGGGCCATGAGTGACAGGCAATGGGCCGGGATTATGCTGGGTGATGAGGCTTATGCTGGAAGCAGGAACTTTTATCATCTAAGTTCAACCGTCGATGAGTACTATAGCTATAAATACACCGTGCCGACTCACCAGGGGCGAGGTGCTGAAAACATACTGAGTCAGATACTGATCAGAGATGGAGATTATGTTCCCGGCAATATGTATTTCACAACCACAAGGCTGCATCAGGAATTAGCCGGTGGCACCTTTGTCGATGTTATCGTGGATGAGGCCCACGACCCGGCCAGTAATTATCAATTCAAAGGCAATGTGGATTTCTCGAAACTCGATCAATTGGTCGCGAGCTTTGGTGCAGAGAAAATACCCTATGTCTGCATGGCAACCTGCGTGAACATGGCAGGTGGACAGCCGATTTCGATGGAAAATCTTGGTCAACTTCGCTCATGGTGTGACAAACACAAGATACTCCTGGTGCATGATATGACCCGGGTAGCCGAGAATGCTTATTTTATACAGCAGCGCGAACAAGGTTACGGTGGTACAAGTGTCAGAGAGATCATCTATGAAATATGCTCTTTGACTGATGCAGCCACAATGTCCGCCAAGAAAGACGCGATGGTTAATATTGGTGGCTTCCTTGCGATGAACGACAAAAAGCTCTACGAAAAAGCATGTGAACTCGTGGTCGTCTATGAGGGGCTGCATACATACGGTGGTATGGCAGGCAGAGATATGGAAGCTCTGGCTATTGGTATCACAGAAAGCGTACAGGATGATCATATGGGCGCCAGGGTTGGCCAGGTAGAATATCTCTGGAACAAACTTCAGGCAGCCGGTGTTCCTGTCGTTCAACCCTGTGGTGGTCATGCGATATTTCTGGATGCACGTAGAATCCTTCCGCATATACCGCAGGACCAATTCCCCGCGCAGGCGCTGGCTGCTGCACTCTATGTAGAATCTGGTATACGCTCAATGGAGCGTGGCGTTGTATCTGCCGGTCGAAACAAGGAGACGGGAGAAAATTATATGCCGGATCTGGAACTGGTCAGACTGACGATTCCAAGGCGCGTCTATACCCAGGCGCATATGGATGTGACGGCTGAAAGTGTGATCCGTGTGATGGAGAGTGCCAACGAGATAAAAGGGTTGCGGTTTGTATATGAGCCGGAGGTATTGCGTTTTTTTCAGGGTCGGTTTGAAGAAATTGATTGATCCGGGCAAGGAGCAAAAAAAGGGAGTCGATCAGAACTCTGGTGTTGGTTGTATAGGTGTGATCCTGTATTGGATCACACCTCGTTTCTGATCGTGAAGTCAGTTCTCCTTTGCGATTACTCATCCAATAGTTCATCCAGGTCCTGCTGTTCCTCAATACACGCTCGTTTAATTTCACGTCGCTCTTTGTGAGATTCCATAGAAGCAATCAATTCCTCCGGGGTAATACCGCCGTCGGCATTCGTATCGATGCGGTCAAACTTGTCACTCGCGCTGTTAGTCTTTGCCGTGACGAATTCACCCAGATCGACAAAGCCATCTGCGTTGGTATCAATCTGGCTGAAGGCGGTTTCCCTGTCAGGTCTCTCCGGTATTTCGGTGCCCAGTCTTTCCGCAATGCATGCCTTTAACTCGTCGACATCGATTTCCAGATCTTCCCTTCTGTCACGTCGACGATCATTGCGATCATTGTGGACAGCCAGGAATTCTTCCAGTGAGATCAGTCCATCATCATCAGCATCGATTCTATTGTACTGACGCTCTGCTTTTCGGAGAGGTTTTGCCAGAAACTCATCGACCGTGATAACGCCATTTTCGTCGATATCAAGGGTCCTGAAGATGCGCTCTACTTTCATCTCAGGATTTCCATGGTGCCTGTCGCCTCGAGCTTTATGCTTGCCTTTGCCCTGAGGTTCGGCAGTCGCAACAAGGCTTGTGGTAGAAAGTAGCAGTATAAGTACTGGGATAAAACGCTTTGAATTAAACATATTGGATAGTCCTCTTTGGATTAAACCCCGGTCCATACCGTGGGCGTTACCAAAGAAAACGAACAGGCATCAATTTGGTTGACAACAGTTCATCTTAAATTTCGATCCGCTCAGCGAGACTTGCTGATTTCTGCGTCAAACAATCGGCTATCAGCGTGGTCTTGATTGAGGACGACGCTGGTTGGGGCGTTGCTGTTTGGGTCGATTCTGTTTGGATCGTTGCTGGCGCTTAAATCTATCCATGACTCTGGATCTGTCTTTCTTGTCCATGCGCCCAAATTTCTCCCGAAGCCTCTTTTGCTCGTTGGGAGGACGTTTCTTGAAATCTCGCTGCTTTTGTTGCAGACGTCTCTGTTGATCCGGGCTCAATTTTCTGAATTGATCGAATCGTCCCATTAACTGGCGTTTATGATTTTCCGGCAGGGCCTGCCATTTGTTAAATCGATTCTGCATTTCCTTGCGGTTTGAACGATCCATGGTTGCCCAACGTGAAGCGCCTGTTGCCAACTGTTGCTTGCGTTCATTTGAGAAACTCTGCCACTGCCCCTGATATTCACCAAGCACTTCTTTCTGTGAGTCTGTTAAGTGGTCCCATTCAACTGCGCTGGCTGATAAGCAGCATGCAGCTAGAATCGTTGCCATCAGGAATTTATTGATCATGATCGAAATCCTCCCTGGCAGTATTTGTGTCGGTACGATCCGGCAATACTTCCTTGAGACCAGATTGATCCTGTTCATCTGTGATGCTGCTTGCTTCCCCGAGCGACTCGGGACCAACCAGCCCGTTTTCTGTCTCGACCAGCATGCCCAGATACTCGAGTAGCTCAAGAGACGGTGGGTTCTCATCATTGGCTTGCCCCGCTGAAGCAATGTTGTTTCCCATGATGAATCCACCAAGCGCCAGCCATTTAAGAACTCGCATTAACATTTTGTTCACTCTCTTCCAGTACCAGCCATGCAATAAAGTCGAGATCATCAAGTAATTCCATATTCTCAGCAGTGGCCTGTTGCAGAGGATCTTCGTAGATATCGGGCAAGGGAGGTATCTGGTTAAGATATATACCGAAAGTCAGAATGCCTGCCGCAAGCGCACTGCTGCCTGCCCACCAGTAAACAGGGCTTCGGTTTGTGGCGGTATTCGACATTGCGTGGTTTCTCGCCTGATGAAGTCGTGACAGGGTCGCAGCATCCAGATTATCATCACTTTCCGTCAGTAACGCCCGGGCCTTTTGCTCGAATTTTTCATTTCCATCAGTCATGGTGATTCACCCTGTTCGTTGGTGGCGATCAGTTTTTTAAGCGCTTCGGTCGCTCTGGAGAGATGGGTTTTCACCGAACCCTCCGAGCACTTCATAATCTTCGAGGTTTCTGAAACGCTGAAACCCTGCCAGGTTCTCAAAAGGAATACCTGTTGCTGACGACGCGGCAAGTTTCTAATACCCAACGTCAGTTTCTCCAGTGTAAGCTGTTCAGCCAGTACTTCATCCGGACCGAACGATTCAGCGATATCCAGCGTATTATCATCCTGTCCGTCTGGCTCGCCGATCCATCTGAAAATCCGGTTGCTTAGCGTTTTTTTCCTGTGATAGTCGGTTATTCTGGATTGCAGAATCCTGAAAAACAAAGGGCGCCATTCGTTGTCCGGTTTCTTTGCGTATTTCTGAACCAGCTTGATCATGGCATCCTGAACAATATCAAGTGCGTCGTCTCGATTTCTAGTTGCCATCTCCGCCATTCGAAACGCGGCTCGTTCAACGCTTGCCAGAAATTGATCTAGATCCTGCTGATCTTGGCACACACGCCCTTTCTCCACACGTTCATGCCAAACATTATAACGTTGTCTGACAATCGGGTGCATTTCCATGTCGTAGATGTTTTCAGCCACGGATATCATAATGTTCACGGTAGACCGATGGTGTTATAGAAAACGGATCAGCGATAGATTGGTTGACATGGATGAAGAAAAAAAACGCATGCATACTGATTCTATGATGTCATTGAGGTCGGAATGAGCGACTGGTCTGGTAAACTAATCCAATGAGTTTCATCAATGATTATCAATACGTTATCGCCTGGCTGGTGTACGGTTTGGCTGGCTGTGGTTGTTGTGTTTTTTGGTGGAAGGTGACATCGGTCCTACGTCATCGGGGATGGCGGGATCTGCTTAGGGGTATTGTTGTTGTTTTGATCTTCACGCCCTGGTATGCCGGAGAATCACCGGAATTCTATGCACCAGCCGTAGTCGTTTTGTTCATGGATCTGTTTCTTGAAGGTGCAAAAAGTGGCATGAAAGGTGGCATTGCGCTCTTGTTTACGACTTTTTTCATGCTTATCGTGCTCACAATCAGACAGTTTCTGCGAAATCGACCCCGAGAGATCTGATCAGAGGCTGGCACCCAGCCGCCTGGTGCTTGTAGATCCCTGGCAAAGCCTTTGTTTTAGCGGGTTTTCATGCTTCTGCACTTCTAAATTTGCAAACTATACTTAAATAACGAATTAAGAAATTGAATAGTTGCAAATGCTAAATTCTCTGGCGCGACGGATCATTATTGCAGGTACGATGCTTGTTGCTTCGGCAATGACCGTTGAGGTACATGCTGTTGAAGGGGATGCTGTTGAAGGGGATGGTGCTGAAGCTGCCAGTGCAGAAGCGCTTTCTGACGATATCAGGCTGTTAATCGATATCTCAGGAAGCATGAAACAGAACGATCCCGAAAATCTGAGAATTCCCGCTGTAAATCTTCTGGTCAATCTCCTGCCTCCCGGCTCAACTGCCGGTGTGTGGACGTTTGGACAAAAAGTAAACATGTTGGTCCCCCACAAGGTGGTTGATGAGCGCTGGAAAAAAACTGCGCTGTCTGCCAGTGGGCGGATAACTTCAAGTGGACTCTTCACCAATATTGGTGCTGCGCTCGATCAGGCATCTCTTGCAGGTCAGCCAGGGGGAGCAGTTATCCTGCTGACGGATGGGATGGTTGATATCAGCAAAAACCCGGAACTGAATGTTGTTGAAAAAAACCGAATCTTCGATGAGGTCATACCCGGACTTGTCGAATCAGGAACACAGATTCATGCAGTGGCGCTTTCGGAGAATGCAGATAGCGACCTGCTGCAGGAACTCGCAAGATCAACTGGCGGCTTATTTGAAGTTGCTCATTCACCTGAAGATTTAACAAGGGTATTCCTGCGAATGTTTGATGACGCGGTAGCCCAGGACAGAGTCCCGATGGATGGAGGTCTCTTTACCGTCGATTCAAGTATTGAAGAATTTACGCTACTTGCTTTCAGGCAGCCGGGAGAAACCCCTATTCAGCTTCGATCTCCTGCAAATGACTTCTATCTTGCATCAAACCATGCGGATTTCGTGAACTGGTATGCTGACAACGGATTCGAGCTTGTAACCGTCCGGCAACCCCTTGAAGGTGAATGGCGGTTGTTTGCCGACGGTGACACTCAAAACAGGGTCACGATACTCAGTGATCTCAAGCTTAGAGTGTCGAATCTGCAGAACACCCTCTACAAAGGGGATATACCGGAGATAGCTGTCAGCTTCCTGAATGAGGGGGTGGTTGTCAGTGATCGGGAATTTCTCAATATTTTGGATGTTCAGTTGATTGTAGAAACCCCGTCCGGTAGTAAGAAAGCCAAGCAGTTAGCGGATTCTGTGAATGGTGTCTTCTCTTCAAATCTCGATGTATTCGACGAAACAGGGAGATATCAGATCAGGGTCAGCGTTGAAGGCAGGACCTTCCAGCGGGAAATGGTTCAGGAACTTGAGTACCGTCCTCTCATTGAAACCAGATACCTGGCAGATGAGAAATTACTAAAGGTCATACCCGCAACACGCGGTTTGATAAACGATGGATTGATAATAATTGCCAGCATCACCGACCAGGCAGAAAAGCATCGATTGTTGCCAATGAAGTTAGTCGCAGGTAGCTATTGGCAGGCGTCACTTTCAGACTTTGAAAACGGACACTATACCGTGGAACTTCACCTTGAAGATCCATCGGGTACGAGCCAACCAGTTGATTTTAGCTCGGAGAAGATGGCGCTCACAGTAGGTGAAGTGATAGAGGAAGAAATTGTTCCGGAGGCAGAAGGTCAATCGATATTTGACCGTGAATTCTGGACCTTTAATGAATTGATCTATGTTCTGGTGGGATTGGGTAATATTCTTCTGGCGGGACTGGCAGTCTGGATTTACATCGTTAAACGCAGGCAGGCCGTAGATTCAGAGAAAGATCCTGAACTGGATAAGTTACTTGCAAAGCATGGCATTGAAACCGAAGCTCAGAACGAATCTGTTGAAGAAAATTCAGGTTCCCAGGTTGAATTGGATGACGATCTCGACGATGAGGACGATTCGGGATTCGGCTCCGGACTGTCTGATATCGTCGATGCCTGGGGTGACGAACCTGATCTGGAAGAGACGGAGGACCCAAGTGCCAGCCTGGATGATCTTGAGGTACCGGAGGAGTCGGAATTTGACGCTGATCTTGAACAATCTGAGGATGCTGATACTGGGGAGAATGATGACGATCAGATGATGGCTGATGTCGATGTCGCAACCGACGACATAGATCAAAAACTGGATAATCTGGATACTGAGAACGAAAATGAGGATCAGATACCTGTACTTGAAGAAGAAAGTCAGATACCGGTTGACCAGGAAGATGAGGGGGCTGACACTGGAGAGGAAATAGATTTCGAATTGGAAGATATTGAATTCGATACCGGGGAGCAGGATGAAGAAATTGAAACAATTCAATCGATTGACGAAGAAGATGATTCAATAGCAGATGGGGATGTGGCTGAAGGAGACGATGAAGAGCTCGATCAGGCAGCTATAGATGAGTTAGCCAAGACAATGACACTCAATTCAAAGCAAGACCAGAGTAATTCCGATATCTAATAAATCCCCGGAATGATCGATATACAGAATCTGTATAGCTTTTTTATAGCCTTGATAAGTAACGGCTGGCAAATTAAAGTACCGGAAGTTATATTCATTCGTATAAATTTCCTTGGTTTTTTTAATATGAGTAAGAAATTTTCAAGTACCAGTACATACATAGCGACAGAAGAATTACAAATGGCGGTGAACGCGGCCGTTACCCTTGAGCGACCACTGCTCATCAAGGGTGAGCCGGGCACGGGTAAAACCATGCTGGCAGAAGAAATTGCCGAATCATTAAATATGGAGTTGATATCCTGGCATATCAAATCCACGACCAAGGCACAGCAAGGACTCTACGAATACGATGCAGTGTCCCGTCTCAGGGATTCTCAGTTGGGAGATGATCGGGTTCACGACATCAACAACTATATCGAGCAGGGTAAATTGTGGGATGCATTTACCTCTGAAGAGAAAGGCGTTCTGCTGATCGACGAAATTGACAAGGCAGATATCGAATTTCCCAATGATTTGCTGTTGGAACTCGACAAGATGAGATTCGACGTATATGAAACGGGGGAGACGGTCGTTGCAAAACATAGACCTGTGATCGTCATTACCAGTAATAACGAGAAAGAACTGCCTGATGCATTTCTTCGCAGATGTTTCTTCCATTACATCCAGTTTCCTGATCGGGATACAATGAAGGAGATCATTGATGTCCATTATCCGGATATAAAATCGGATCTTGTGAAGGAAGCGATGGAGATTTTCTTTGACGTACGTAAAGTACCGGGTCTGAAGAAGAAGCCATCTACTTCAGAGCTGATAGATTGGCTGAAGTTGCTAATGGCTGATGATATTCCGGAAGAAATCCTTAGAAACAGAGATACATCAAAGGCCATACCACCGCTTTATGGTGCACTGGTCAAGAACGAGCAGGACGTTCAATTGCTGGAGCGTCTGGCATTTATGAATAGAAGGCAAAGCAGCGGCGGGAGCTCGCCACAGAGAGGTTAGATAAATGCTAATTAACTTCTTTCTCGCATTAAAAAACGCGAGGATACCGGTTTCTATTACAGAATTGCTGCACCTTCTGGAAATTCTCAGTGCAAAACTGGTCTATGCAGACATTGATGAATTCTATTACCTGAGCCGAATGGCACTGGTAAAAGATGAGCGCCACTATGACAAATTTGATCGTGCTTTTGGTACATATTTCAAAGGCCTTGAGGATCTGTCATCCATGATAGCGTCAATGATTCCTGATGAGTTTCTGCGTCGGGAATTTGAGAAATCACTCACCCCCGAGGAGCTTGAGAAGATTAAGTCGCTTGGTGGGCTCGAGAAGTTAATAGAGGAATTCAAGCGTCAGGTAGAAGAAGCCGCACGTGGCGAAGGGAAAGAAAAAGACAAGGAAGGCAAAGGCGAGAACGGCCGTGGAAAAGAGGGCAAAGAACGCAAAGGCAAAAAGAAGAGAGGAAAACGTACCTGGGACAAACGTGACTACAAGGCCTATGACGACAATGTCGAGTTAGGTACCCGTGGCATGAAAATCTCGCTGCGTCGTTTGAGGAAGCTTGCGCGAACTGGCGCCGAAGATGAATTTGACATCGATACGACGATTGACAAAACCGCAAAAAATGGTGGGCTACTCGATATCATCATGCGCCCAGAGCGAAAAAACACCGTCAAGGTGCTCCTGCTGCTCGATAACGGTGGCTCAATGGATGCCCATGTCAAAGTTTGTGAAGAATTGTTTTCGGCTGCTCGGTCCGAGTTCAAACACCTTGAGACCTACTACTTTCATAACTTCATTTATGATGGGGTTTGGAAAGAGCATAAAAGGCGTATGAACGAACGAATCGATACTTACGATTTGATGCATAAGTATACTCACGACTATAAGGTGATCTTCGTGGGTGATGCGACCATGGCGCCTTATGAAATCACCCACGCTGGAGGCAGCGTTGAGCACTGGAATGAGGAAGCTGGAGCGATCTGGATTCAACGTTTGATGGACACTTTTGACAAAGTGATCTGGATTAATCCCACCCCGCACGATACCTGGGAATATTCAAATTCGGTCGCCCTAACCAAGAAGCTGGTAGACGAACAGATGTTTCCGCTTACCATCCGAGGGATTGAAGAAGGCATGAATTTCCTGTCTAAGTAAATCCTGCCGTGTGTTTTGGACAGAGCCACTAGCGATTCCAGCTATTCAAGGAGACGGAGCCATCTGCGGTTCCTGGTATTCATAGAGACAGAGTCATAAATAGCTCTGGCTTTTGTAGACGGCTTCTGTGAACAGGGCTTCTGGGGATAGAAAAGTACGCTTGGCAGCTCCTTCGTTTGTTCAGGAGACCCGGCACTTGGAGATTGATTCAGAAGGAATAAAGTTGGAGGTGATACTACACAGATTCACCTCCAGGCCCCGCGTACTGCTCAGCTCAACGGGTTACTATTGAGTGTAGCGTTTGATTGGTTAACCGCTAATATCGAATCGCGATACTCAAAAACACACTAATTCCAAAAGTCATCCAGGTAGATTCTGTGAGCAGTCAACACGATGAATTAACGAAAGCACTGGACCAGTGCATGATCAGGGATCGATACCGATTTCGGAAATCGTTGTTCAACAAACAGAATCGTGGTCAGCTAAAAAACAAAATCAGCCGGTCTTGTGAGCTGGCAGAAGCCCGAAAGCTTGCCTTGCCGCAACCTTCCTATCCTGAAAACCTCCCCGTCAGCCAACGTCTGAAAGACATTCAGAATGCAATAAACAATCACCAGGTGGTTATCGTGGCCGGGGAGACGGGTTCAGGCAAAACGACCCAACTTCCCAAGATCTGTCTGTCTATCGGACGGGGTGTATACGGCGTGATCGGGCATACGCAACCTCGTCGTGTCGCAGCGCGAACAGTTGCTCATAGAATCGCAGAGGAATTGAAAGTCCCTTTTGGTGAGAGTGTTGGTTACCAGGTGAGATTCACTGATCGAACCTCAGCCAGAACCCACATTAAAGTCATGACTGACGGCATCCTGCTGGCAGAGACCCAGCAAGATCGATTTCTTGAGCAATACGATACGCTGATCATTGACGAGGCCCACGAACGAAGCCTGAATATTGATTTTCTGCTGGGTTATCTAAAGAGAATCCTGCCCAGGCGACCCGACTTGAAAGTCATTATCACTTCAGCGACGATCGATGTAGAACGTTTTTCAAAACACTTCTCAAACGCGCCGATTATTGAGGTATCCGGTCGAACTTATCCGGTCGATGTCCTTTATAGACCGCTTCAGACCCAGTCTAAAACCGAAGATGCGGATCAGCTAGTCTACATGGGAGTACTTGAAGCACTACAGGAAATTGAAGTTCTTGAAAGAAAAAAGAAGTCTCCTGGTGACGTGCTGATATTTCTGTCAGGTGAACGGGAAATTCGTGAACTTGCCCAGCTTATTCGTAAATCCAGTTTGAAAACTATTGACGTGCTGCCGCTTTACTCCAGATTGAGTGTGGCTGAGCAGAACAGGGTTTTTCAGAAACACGCTGGAAGGCGGGTGGTGCTTGCAACCAACGTCGCAGAAACTTCATTGACGGTGCCAGGCATCAGATATGTGATTGATCCGGGATTCGCGAGAATTTCACGATATAGCGTGCGGTCCAAGGTACAGCAGTTACCCGTTGAACCCGTGTCTCAGGCGAGTGCAAACCAGAGAAAGGGACGTTGTGGGAGAATCAGTGAAGGTATCTGCTTTCGTCTCTACTCGGAGGAGGATTTCCTCTCACGACCCGAGTTTACTTCACCGGAAATCCTCAGAACCAATCTGGCCGCTGTCATTCTTCAGATGTTGACGT
This sequence comes from uncultured Pseudomonadales bacterium, assembly GCA_964548025.1. Lineage (GTDB taxonomy): Bacteria > Pseudomonadota > Gammaproteobacteria > Pseudomonadales > Azotimanducaceae > JAHRVQ01. Next base: position 4,558 of record CAZJRI010000041.1, on the reverse strand, counting down.
TGAGACTCGGGGATATCAGCAAGTTCCCATTTGTAGAACGTCCTGATCAGAGGCAAATCAATGATGGCTATCACCTGCTGGCTGAACTTCAAGCAGTTGATAAATCCAGACGAGTCACGAGGCTTGGAAAAGATATGGCCCGGCTGCCAATTGATTTACGACTGGCCAGAATGTTGATGGAAGGCGCCAGACAAGGTTGCCTGAGTGAGATATTGACCATTGTCAGTGCACTTGCTATCCAGGATCCCAGGGAAAGACCTCACGAACAACAACAGGCAGCGGACCAGAAACATCGGGAGCACTGGCACGAACAGTCGGACTTCATGGCATTGTTAAATATATGGGATTTCTTTGAGTCCAACCGCCAGATGCTGACTAACAGTCAGTTCAGAAAATTCTGTCGTCAGAATTTTTTATCTTTCGTTCGTTTGCTTGAGTGGCGCGAGAATCACCGACAGTTGCGACTGATGTGCCAGGAAATGAATCTCAGACTGAATAAAGAGGCTGCTGACTATGCGAACATCCACATTTCACTGTTGGCAGGGCTGTTGGGCAATATCGGCGAGAAAACGGGTGAAAATGAATATCTTGGGGCGCGCAACAGGCGCTACTATATTTTCCCCGGGTCCAGTCAGTTCAAACGCAAACCCCGCTGGATAGTATCTGGCGAACTGGTTGAAACCTCTCGATTGTTCGGTCGAATGGTTGCTCAGATTGATAGTGAGTGGATCGAGATGTTGGCGCAGCATCTGGTCAAGCGTAATTATCACGAGCCACATTTCGACGCGAAAAAAGGGCAGGTGTTGGTATTCGAAGAGGTCATGCTATACGGGATTGTGATCGTAAAGAGACGTAAGGTTGATTTCGGTGCCGTTGATCCTGTCCGTGCACGGCAACTTTTTATTCAGTCTGGACTGGTAGAGCAGCAGTTAAACTCGAAAGCAGCATTCTACAGACACAATTGCAAGCTGGTAGCTGATATTGAAAAGCTGGAATCCAAGACTCGCAGGCGAGATATCCTCGTGGACTCCTATACGCTGTTTCGATTCTACGACGAAAGATTGCCGGAGCATATCGTCAGTGAATTTGATTTGGAAACGTTCAGAAAAGAAGCAGAGATAAAGAGTCCAAAGCTGCTGTTTATTAAAAAAGATGTCTTGATGAAACAGCAGCCAGAGTTGTCTGAAGTTTTATATCCAAACAAATTGCAGGTGGCCGATGCGAGGCTCAAACTCGATTACCATTTTGACCCCCAACATGAGCACGATGGGGTAAGTATAAACGTACCGGTGTCAATTCTACGTCAGGTTAAGAAAGCCGAACTTGATTGGCTAATCCCTGGATTGCTTGAAGAAAAGTGTCTGGCGATGATTAAGTCTCTACCCAAAGCCATTAGAAAAAACTTCGTACCCGCGCCGGAGCATGCATCGCGCCTTGCCGAACAGCTTGAGTATGATGGGCGTGATTTACCAATCGCAGTATCAGAAAGGCTGTTCCGTACTACCGGTGTCAGGGTGGAACCATCGGATTTCAAAATGGATGCAATCGATCAGCACCTCCGCATGAATATTAAAGTGGTGGATGAAAAAAACAACATACTGGCTACAGGTCGAAATCTTGAAGCACTTGTGGATCAGTTCGCAGAGCAGGTTGCCGAGGGATTCAGGAAGCGGGCTGAACACAAGCTGGAGCAAAGTGGACTCAAGGACTGGCAATTCGGTGACTTGCCCCAACAGGTTGAGTTCAGGCAGGGTGGCATAACGATTAAGGGATATCCTGCTGTGGTCGATCATCTGGAGAGTGTGGCGGTTGAAATCCTGGACAATGCCAGAAGTGCTGAAGAAATGACGGATCAGGGTGTGCTTCGCCTGATAATGCTAAAGCTGAAAGACCAGAAAAAGTATATTGAAAAGAATATTCCCGGATTCAACGAAATTGCACTATTCTATGCAACCCGGGGGACGAGGGAGGAGTTGCTCGAGGATCTGGTAGCTGCGATTTTTCGATATACGTTTATTGAAGACAAGCCATTGATAAGGAGAGAGTCTGAATTTCTGGCGCGTCTGAACGAGAAGCAGGAGCTGATCAATACAATGAATCAGGTGGCAAATATACTGCACCCCATTTTGAAAGACGCACTGAAAATTCAGGATGAACTAAAAACCGGTATAAATAAAAACAATGAACTGGCTTATATCGATATGCAGCAACAACTCAACGAGTTGGTTGGGAGAAGATTTATCACGAAGGTACCTTTGGTTTGGTTGCGACATTTTTCCAGATATCTAAAAGCGATGAGATACAGGATGGATAAACTAAAAGGTAATATCGAGAAAGACAGTGAAATCACGAAGATGATCAATGAGCAATGGCAGCGCTTGACGCTGAATGATGGTTTGTCAGACAAGCGCCTGCAAAAGTATCGATGGATGATAGAAGAGTTGAGGGTGTCTCTTTTCGCTCAACCTCTGGGTACCAGCTTGCCAGTCTCCGTGAAACGACTTGAGAAAGAATGGCAGAGGTGTTCGGGAAATGAATAGAAAGTTGGTAGGGATCATTCAATTGTCGGTAGTTGTCCCGGCGATCATGTGTATGTGCATGAATGCTGTTGCACAGGACGGTGATGAAAAAGACAAGGACCCCTGGATAGGCATGAATAGAATAACTCATCAATTCAATGACACGGCAGACAGGTTGATCCTGAAACCGGCTGCAAAAGGGTATCAGGCAATTACCCCGCAGCCGGTAAGACGTAGTGTCAGTAATTTCTTCGGTAATATTGATGACGTGAATAATGGCATAAACAATCTGCTGCAGGGTAAGATAGGTGCCGGGTTGGGTGATTTTGCCCGTCTGCTGATCAATTCCAGCATTGGTGTTGCCGGGTTATTTGATCCAGCCAGCGGATTTGGACTTGAGAAGCATGATGAGTCCTTTGGTCAGACCCTGTCGGTATGGGGATTACCGTCGGGTCCTTATCTGGTAGTCCCTTTCCTCGGACCACGTACAGTTACTGATGCGCTGGCCGGACCGGTGAATACCGGGCTCGATGGTGTTCGGTATCTGAATCCTGTAGATCACAGGAACAGTGTTTTCGGCTTTCGGGCGATTGATCAAAGAGAGGGCCTGTTATCTGCCGAAAAAGTGGTATTTGGCGATAAATACATCTTTTATCGTGATGCCTATTTGCAGAGAAGGGCATATTTGGTTGCAGATGGTGAAATTGAAGACGAATTTGATGATTTTTGAGAGCTAGAATTAACTATCAAACCTAAATACTTGTAAACGTTGGATTTTTGGAGTAATGTCGGCTGTCAATTTCGATTAATTGATTGAACCGACGAGAGTGATGTGAAATGAGTGTCGGACCCAGTGAATTACTGGTTGTCGCTGAGACTACCAGCACTGAAATTGTATCTTACCTTGAAAACAGTGGATATTCGGTTAGTAACACCACTGCGGAATTTTGTCTCCCCTCGATAAAGCAACATTCTCCGGATCTGGTGCTGTTATCCATCGCCAGCCAGACCGTGGACAACTCGGATTTGCTGGGTTGCATCAAAAATCTCGATGATAATCTACCGATTGTCCTGCTGGTGGATAAAAACAGAGATGAACAGGTTGTCCATCTGCTAAAACGGGGTGCAACCGACTTTTTTGCCGGTTCGGTTGGTGATTCGGATTTACTGGCTCACATTGTTGAAGTTGCGATACTAAGAGCCAGCGACAAGAGAACCCTTCTGGCGCAGGAGCAGCGTTTGAAAGTACTGGAGCAGGATTTAAATGCCGGTTCGAGCGCCCAGAACAACCTGCTTCCTCATACACCCGCGGTGCTGGGGGACTACAAAGTGACCTATCGCATCTACCCAAGCCTGGTCCTGAGTGGCGACTCGGTTAACTATTTTGAACTGACCGATAAGCGGGTTTTGTTCTATCTTGCAGATGTTTCAGGTCATGGTGCTGCCGGTGCCGTTGTATCAGTTGCCCTGGCTGGGCTGTCACGTCGTTTGAAGCAGGATTTCGATAGCCTTGGACTCGCCACCAGCTCTGATGTACTGACCTGGCTGAATTCAGAGTTGCTGGCGTTGAAGCTGGACCAGCATATTACGATGTTTATTGGTATTTTGGATTGCAAAAAAAATCTATTGCAATATAGTAACGCCGCACATTTCCCTGGAGCGATTGTGAAAGACGTAGCAGGTACGACCTTTCTGGAAATGGGTGGATTGCCTTTAGGCGTCTGTGATACGGAATATGACTCTGAGGAAGTGAAACTCTCAAAAACATTCAAATTTGTCATATTTTCCGACGGGGTGCTTGAAATTTTGTCCCAGGCGACCATAAAGGAGAAAGAAGAATACCTGCGTTTTTTGGTAGAATGTGAGAATACAGATATTGATACTTTGGTGGATCATCTCGGGCTGGATGACGTTGTTGAAGTACCAGATGATATAGCGGTTTTGACCGTAGAGAGGCAAGTATGATCTCCAAGGGAAAAATACTATTTGCAAAGCACGAAGGCGTTCACGTACTGAAATTTGTGGGTGATGTGCGAGTG
>CAZJRI010000040.1:0-36447 GCA_964548025.1 uncultured Pseudomonadales bacterium | reverse complement strand
CGTGAGAACCCAAAACGCCGACCTGGGTAATGTTTCGGATCTAAGCAGCTAAACCAATCAACAGCCCTCGTTGAATTTCAGCGTCACATCCAGTACCTTTTGTAAGCAATCATGCCTGATTCGGGGCCGGAAGTGACCTTTAAAACAAGTCACTCCCGCTTAACCATATGACTGATCAGTCATCCATTATTCCGCCCAGGTGTTCAACCGATTCTGCAAAATCTGCCATAAAATCAAAAACCACAGTGCGTGCACTAACGGGCGCATTCATCAACCCAACCCCCTGACCAACCCAGTATGTTGCCAGTTTTTTAGCGCCTGGGTCACCAGCTTCTGCAAGTTTGTCGATACGGGCTAGCGCCGGACCGCTAACGAGCCCCTGAAGTGGCATTGGCAGAGGATCCGGTGCGCCTTCTTCCTGCCATGCATCTGTCCAGGGCGATCTTAGCTGCCTTGTGTATTTACCGGTACGACTACGCGACCTGACTGTCTGACGAGAGCTGGCCGAAAGAAATTTCTCCTTGATAACGGGTGCGGTCTCCGCTTCAGCGGTCGTCAACCATACAGACCCGGTCCAGGCACCTGCCGCCCCCATGGACATACAGGCAGCCATCTGGCGCCCCGTGACAATACCTCCTGCTGCGAGTACCGGGATATCAGCATCATATTCTTTCAGACTTTCGATAACTTCCGGTACGAGAACCAGGGTCGATACCTCTCCGCAATGACCACCGGCCTCTGTGCCAGCAACGATGAGAATATCGACGCCTGCATCAGCATGTTTGATCGCATGTTCACGGGCACCGGTTAGTGCACCCACGACGACATTCTGTTCTCTCGCACGATCAATCATCCACTTCGGCGGTACACCCAGTGCATTGACAATCATTTTGATCGGATGATTGAAAGCAACCTCCAACACAGCTGAGGCGCCCCGTTCACGCATATTATCGCCAAACCCCTCGCTGACTTTCTGATCCCAAAGTCCTTTGGTGTCTATGCCGTTGCTGGCAAGTATATTCTCGACATGAATTCTGTGTTCGGGCGGCACCCTCGCCTCGATTTCTTCCGGGCTGAATGAACCCTCTTTGTCGGCAATACTGGTTGGCACGATCAGGTCAATGCCATATGGCTTGCCTTCAATTCTCTCATCAATCCAGTTGAGTTCTATCTCCAGTGACTCGGGCGTATGGCCCACCGCACCGAGTACACCAAATCCGCCAGCCTTACTCACCTCAACAACCACGTCGCGACAGTGGCTGAAGGCACAGAGTGGGAATTCGACGTCAAGCATTTCACAGACTTTTGATTTCATGGGTGTTTTCCTGTTCGTTATCAATTCTGCTTGCAATAATGTCCTGTTACGAAGCAGATTAACAGTCGCAGATTGACGGCTGAGAAAGGTGTATGGCCCTTACTTTAAGGAATAGCTGAGTTTCTGGATTGCTAATTCTCATAAAGCATGATTAAGTTTCCAAAAAATAATCCGACGGCACCTATATGCTCTCCTCCTACAGAGTGCTCGACCTGACTGATCAGCAAGGTATGTTTTGTGGATACCTTCTGGCCCATCTGGGCGCAGAAGTGATCGCAATTGAACCGCCGGGTGGATCAAGAACACATCAAATCCCACCATTTGCAGGCAAAGAAGGTGACAGCCTCTGGTGGCAAGCATATGCACGGGGCAAACAGTCCCTGCAACTTGATCTTGAAGCCAGTGAGGGTCGTCAAGAGCTGCTTGAACTGATAGCAGGCGCAGATTTTCTGATCGAGTCTTTCTCAAATAGTGAAGTTCAGCGACTGGGACTTGAATACGAGGCTTTAGCTAAGGTTAATCCAGCCCTGATCATTGTCTCCATTACCCCTTTTGGCAGAACAGGCCCCAAATCAGACTGGCCGGCAACGGATCTAACGATCTGGGCAGCAGGTGGCGCGCATGCGCTGGCCGGTGATGATGATCGCGCACCGGTTCGAACAAGCGTACCCCAAACCTTCCTGCATGCGGGTGCCGATGCAGCAGGTGCATCACTGATCGCGCTACATGAACGTCACAAGTCCGGCATGGGGCAACATATCGATGTCTCGGCTCAGCAGTCGTCCGCACAGGCTGCATTGTCCGCTAATCTCGCAACGGCGAATGATCCCAACTCAATCATTCAGCGGGCTGCCGGGGGACTCGCAGGGCTGTTACCGGCAAAACTTACCTGGCCGTGTAAAGATGGCTACGTCGCGATTACCTTCCTGTTCGGTCCGGCGTTTACTGAACCGAATCGACGGTTACTGGTTTGGGTCCGGGAACGAGGCCACTGTTCGCAGGAAGAAGTGGACCTGGACTGGGGAGAGAGAATTATGGCCATGGCCAGTGGACTCGAAACCCCGGATGCGTATTTCGCGCTCTGCAAAAAGATTGAATCATTCACGCTTGAGCTCACCCAAAAGGAACTTTTCGAAGAGGGGATCAGGCGGGGTCTCTATTTAGCCCCTACGCTCGATATTGCAGGTCTGTTTGGTGAGGAACACTTCATACAGCGTAATTTCTGGCACGAAATCGAATTGGCAAATACAAGCACTTCACCAAAGCATGCCATAAGGGTGCCAGGAGAATTTGCGAAGTTCAGCCGAACCCCGCTGAAGCTGCCTGGATCTGCGCCTGGCATCGAATCTTCAACAATTCAGAATCGAGAGACCAGATCAGCTCGAATCAACACAACTGCTTCAGATTCTCTACCCCTCGCAGGGCTCAAGGTGCTGGACTTTATGTGGGTTATCGCCGGGCCATTCTTCACACGGGTACTCTCGGATTACGGCGCAACCGTTATTAAAGTTGAATCAAGTAATCGCCTGGAACCTGCCCGTGCCGCGCCCAGTTTTAAAAATGGCGAGCCAGGTGTTGAGATGGGTGTGCCTTTTGCCAATTTTAATGCCGGTAAAATGGGCGTTACGATTGACCCTGCCAACCCTGCCGGTCGCGAAGTGATATTGGATCTGGTGCGCTGGGCTGATGTGGTCACCGAATCCTTCTCACCGAAGGCAATGAAGGATTGGGGGCTGGATTATAAGACTCTGCGAGAAGTTAATCCTGACATTGTTATGCTATCAAGCTGCCTGATGGGGCAAACCGGACCCAGAGCCCAGGTACCTGGCTATGGCAATATGGCAGCCGCCATCACAGGCTTCTATGACCTGACCGGTTGGTCCGACAGGTCTCCTGCAGGACCCTATCTTGCCTATACAGACGGTGTGGCACCAAGATTTATGCTTGTATCACTACTTGCAGCTTTAGAGCATCATAGATTGACCGGCGAGGGTCAGCATATAGATATCTCCCAGGCAGAAGCCGCTATCCACATGCTGGCACCAGCAATCCTTGACCATGAAATAAACCAAAACACCTGGCACAGGATGGGCAATCACGATCTACAGCTCTGTCCTCACGGGGTCTATCCCGTGAAGGGAGACGATCGCTGGATAGCCATTGCTTGCCAAAGTAATGAGGCATGGCTAGCGCTCTGTGACCTAGCAGGATTTACTGAAGCATTGGGAGACCCCTCCCTGTCGACCTCAACATCACGGAAAGCCAGGGAAGCAGAACTGGATGAATTGATAACCAACTGGACACGGTCGCAGGATGAGAATCATCTTCAATCGAAACTTATCAGCGCCGGTATTGCTGCACACGTTGTTCAGAATTCACCTGAATGCCTGCAAGATCCTCAATTTAAGCATCGTGGGCATTTTCTAACCGTACCCCATACCAGCGCTGGAGATTTCGTGGTGGAAGCTCCCCGATTCAAACTTTCACGAACCCCTGGCCGAACCTTGCACGCCAACCCGGAAATGGGTGAACACAATATAGAGGTACTGACTGAAATTCTGGGGTATAGCGCGGACAAGATGGCGGATGTTCTCGCATCGCTGGCAATGGAATAATCTGATCCCGAAAGAATTCCCGGGAAGATACGTTTACTTAAAGGATGTTCCACGGCACTAGCCGTTGCTCTCAATAAATAGCATCTCAATAAGGAGTGGTCATATGATCATGGATAGATGGAAGTACTTTGGCATCACACATCGTGATCACGTTGTCTGCAATCCAACCTCATCTGAAAAACTCGACGAACTCGTTTCCCTTCTACCGCTTGAATCCGGCGGTCGAATACTGGACGTGGCCTGCGGCAAGGCTGAACTGATGATCAGAATTGCGCATCAATACACTGCAACAGGTGTTGGTGTCGATATCTCACCCTACGAGGTAAAAGAAGCAAAGCAACGAGTTAAGCGAGCCGGGATTGAAGATAAGATTGAGATCATTCAATCAGACGGTGCGGACTATGATGCCCAGCCTGAGTTTTTTGATCTGGTTATGTGTATTGGCGCAACCTGGGTTTGGGGAGGGTATCAGGGCACAATCAATGCCCTTAAAAAAATCGTCAAGACAGGTGGATTGATTGCAATCGGTGAACCATTCAAGATGAAAGAACCGGAGGCAGCTTATCTCGAAGCAGAACCGGAACTGGCGCCAACGCTTCTGACTCACGCCGGGAATGTCACGCTGGCCAGGGCTGAAGGACTGGCACTGCTCTATGCGATGGTCAGTAATCAGGATGACTGGGACCGATATGAGGGCTTACAAACAATGGCGGCTGAGACCTATGCCAGAGAGTACCCGGAAGATCCTGATGTAGAAGAATTGCTCCGATTGAGACACAGCTTTGATGATACCTACCTGACCTGGGAGCGAGACACGCTGAACTGGGCGATCTATCTGTTCAGAGCCCCATGATCTGAATAGCAATTAGATTGTGTGAATCCTGACTGAGAAGGGAAACCGCATAAGATCACCGGCGAAATAATGACTGAATGCCCTAGCAGGTAACTTCTTTTTTGCCTGCCTTACTGCTCTACCAGCCGATCTCGAACGCTGTCAAAATAACCGCAGAGCAGCGTGAACAAATCTTCATTGACTGACGATATTTTCTGAATACCCAATCCCAGATTGTCAATTTCCAGATCACTTAGACTTCTGAAATACGTCTCTCGCTCAACCATGTCTCCCGGCAAAGGTCGATTGGGTATCAGCGACAAGAATTCATCAAAGCACTCTGCCGTTTTCTGAGCGCCTACCCGCCGGAGGCACTCCGTCATTTCTTCTGCGTAGTTAATCGGCGAACCAAAGATTAATCTGTTTACACCCCTGTTAGTCAATTCCCAATCCAGCGCATTTACATGAACAATGACCTTCTCTTCCATGCTGAGGCTTTTGTAACCTTCCGAATCCGCCTTGTTTAGAATCCACCGATTCAGATCAGTCACGGCAACGGCACTGTTTTCTTCCTGCATGATATTTTTTAATTTGTCTATCAAGGACATCCGATCTGCCTCACTGGATATTCTTCTTTGGTTAATTCTTTTGTTAACAACGAGATTCTGAGCGGGAGGTTACAACCCGGACTCACTACTGCACAATAAATTACTCAGAAACTCAACATCTTCGAAACGATTATTCTAGACCTGCTCAAGATTACCAGAAAAATCAGCGGTGCCTTGCTCTTGCCAGGGACCAGGGTGCCAGGGCGAACAAGGTTAGCGACAGGAGACAAATACCCACCCGGAATACGATAAATTCTGTCGGCACTTCAGGTTCAAACAATCCATCTTCTCGCTGAAGGTAAAAATAGGCCAGGGCATAGAGAATCCAGATAAGTACAAATTCCAGTAGTTGGCCTGCCGACATAACTCTTTCCTTCGCCAGCGAATAGATGAAATATACCGCGCCTACTGCTATCAGACCGGTTGCCAGCCACACATGGTTCACACCAACAGATACGGGCACCAACTTCATGGCAATGGTAATGGGTAATACGCATGCGTAGAGCATCAACCACAACATACCAAATGAAAGACGATCTGAATAAAGCGCATAAGTTGTATGAAGAACGGCGAGAAAGACGACCATGGTGGAAAACTGAACCAGATATACGACTAACGAGAGTACAATATGCAAGTGAGGTTCGGTCTCAACATAATCAAAAACGAACTCCTTGAATGTCTCGACGGAGAAAATAAAGCCCTCTAGAAGGGGTGCTGAAAACCACATGCTGATCGCTATCACTAGCATTCCGGCGACCATACTGACGATCGAGACTCCCAGTTTCATCCCTGCGAGCCAGGCTGTATTTATAGGACGAGTCGCATCAAAGGTACTTAGGTAAGTAGCACCTTGTTTCGTGACGATACCGAGCGTCGGTCTACCAGAGAGCGGGATGCAGGCGATAAAAAATGTAATCGTTGCCCAGACGACCACATAGTCCGAGAAATTTGCCAGCAGCCACAGAGACGGCAAGGTCAAAGCCCCCATCATGCTCCACACAAAAACGGGCAATGCGCGGCCATTGATCTCTGACCAGAACTCCGCGCGCTTTGCCGAGGTTGTCGGGCAATCCGTCTGATAGAGTTCGGCGAACCAGTCAGCACCAAACTGTTGGGAACTGTTAGGATCCACGGCAAACCAGGTACCTAACTGATCGTCTCCATGCCGCTGATTCTCTACCCCAAACAGAGATGTTGCTATGGATACTGCTGATACCACTGTGATCATCGCGTAATCCTTCAGACTAAACGAAAACATCCACATCCAGTCAAATTCAGGATCATCCTCAATATTGATCTCACCAATATGAAGTGTTTTATAAACTAACACACAGGAGATGGCACAAACCGACAACCACCCGATTAAGTGCGCAATGCCTTTTTTATCCGTCCACCACTGACTCGCAATTGCCATCAGGGTAATTGGTATCATGAGCAGTGACGCCCACAGGAAAAACGCGGGCATGTCATATAAGAGGTCCGTCACAAGCAGGGGTACATAAAAAAGTGCCGTGCAGAATAACGTGCGATAGACCATCGGGACCACTACCTGCAGCCAGGTAGGAATCGGTCGCGAGAATCCTAAGTAGAAGGGGAATCCATGACGAGCCTCCAGGCGACCCAGCCCGAGACCTGAGAGAGCGCACAGAAAGGCAATGTCAAAACTGATCAGACGCAAGCCGGACAGATCATCTTCTCTAACCGTATCTCGGGTCTCATAGAGCGTCATAAACATTGCCAGGAAAGCCAATGCGACAAACAATCTGGATAAGAACCCCCATCTTGTCAGCATCCAGGTTTCCCAAAGCAGTGCACTGGCTGCACGGGTCTTCATATTGGTCAATTCAATGACCCGTCACTTTGCATATTACGGCCAACTCGAGCGATAAATATCTCCTGCAGATTGGCTTCCTGGGATTCAATTAGCTCTCCGCCCGCTTCTCGAACAGCAGAGTCGAACTCTTCAGCCCTGGTCTCATGGACGATACGCCAATCCTGATCGCAAGCCTCCGTTGTGAGAGCACCTGCTATCTCTGGCTCAACATCAGGGGAACCCGGCAATCGAATCCTGCTGGAGAGATAGCGCTGTTTAATTGAATTCAACTCACCGTCCAAGACCACATGCCCTTCATCAATCATGGTGATGTAGTCCGACATTCGATCAACCTCGTCGAGCAGGTGCGAAGAGAATATTACCGTTCTGCCATCGTCACTAACAGTTCTCACTATGGTGTTCAGAATATCTTCTCTAACCACGGCGTCCAGGCCCGACGAGGGTTCGTCCAATATTAATAGTGGCGGGCGATGAGCAACTGCGGCTACAAGACCCACCTGGGCACGCATTCCCTTGGAGAGGTTATTTATCTTGTTGGTGCTGTCCAGGCTAAAGGTATTGAGCAATTTATAGGCGTAGTCATTATCCCAATTCGGATAAAAAGCGCTGGTGTATCGCATTAACTGATCGATACTCATCCACTCAGGCAGGTCCCGCTCTTCAGACAGATAACCGATACTACCCAGGACCTCAACCGGATGATCCACGGGGTCCTGACCAAAGATGCGAACTGATCCGGATTTTGCTCGTAGTAAGCCAAGCAGATGTTTAATTAGGGTGGTCTTGCCTGCGCCATTGACACCCACAAGTCCGTAGACGCGACCCTCCTCAACCTTGTAATTAACGTTGTCGAGGGCAAGTTTGTTCCCAAATTGACGACTTAAGTTGTCGACCTCAACTATATTAATTGCCACATTTATTTCCCGTATTCTCTAACTCATTCTGATGAGTCATAAAAAGTGCTCCCCGGGGATGAGGTAAGTCGAGCCTTCCCTCCAGGCTGACGACAAATCTCAGTGATTGCATCTTTCGACTAATCACTTATTGTATACAATACTTATCCAGTTGGTATTTTACTAGTTCTGAACTTTCAAAGGTGACTAGCAATGCAAACCCACGGAGAAATCATTGTCTCGTAAATGGATCAAAGTACTGGTTATCGTTTCGTTACTTTTGGGAATACCGATAATAGGCTCCCGTTATCTTCCCGAAAGAGAAGACCCTTTTCTTGTTTTGTACAAGGAAAACTGCGCCGTCTGTCATGGAGAGAATTTTGAAGGCGCGGCGCAGGGCCCCGCGCTTGTTGGTACCGAACTCAAGCATGGCGAATCAGTAGTTGAAATTCAGCAGGTTATAAGAAGGGGTGTCGAGTCAACCGAGATGCCAGCCTGGTCTGAGGTCATGGATGAAGGTCAGACGCGCAGTCTGGCGATTCTTATTTCTGAAAAGAGACTGAATATCGAGATGGGTGAGCTGAATGTCGTCTCGAAAATCACTATTCCCGAAGATGCAATAAAGTCTGAAGATTATCGTTTTCAACTGGAGGTATTTGCATCCGATCTGGACCCTTTGCCTTTCTCTATCGCCCCTTTGCCTGACGGTAGTTTCTTGTTATCAGAAAGAACCAAGGGGATATCAATTATTTCGCCTGAAGGTATGCAGTCGAATCTGATATCCGGAACCCCAAAAGTCTATGACGACGCACTCAGGGTTGGAGAACTTGAGATCGGTCTGGGCTGGATGATGGACGTGGCATTGCACCCGAACTACAAAAACAATGGGTGGATCTATCTGCACTATACCGATCGTTGTGGCGATGAATGTAATCGTGTGGGTCTCAGTACGTTTCTACCAGTCTCAATGAACAGGCTTGAGAGAGGAAGAATCAAAGACGGCAAGTGGATCGACGCAGAGACCATATGGGAATCACATAGAGATACCTACACGTCAGCGCCAGAAATCGGTGCCGGGGGACGGCTTGCATTCGACAATCTTGGGCATGTCTTCATGAGCATCGGTATGAAGAACGGAAACGAGGGTATTCAGGACCTGGATAAACCCTACGGCAAGATTCTTCGAATAAATGATGACGGCAGCGTACCTGCTGACAACCCCTATGTTGTTAATTCGACAGAAGCCAAAGGATCTGATGCTTCTGCGTCCCTTGTTCGACAACTGGTGTGGACTTTTGGTCATCGAAGCCCTCAAGGACTCGAAATAAACCAACTAACTGGTCAACTCTGGGGATCCGAACATGGACCTCGTGGTGGGGATGAAGTGAACCTGCTATTACCCGGTCGAAATTATGGCTGGCCCCTTTACTCGAAAGGAGTCAACTACAATGGAACACCTGTTGATGGCTGGAAAGATCCCGGCACAGAATTGGATTTCGAGGAAATAGAGCAGCCGATAGTCGATTTCACACCTTCACCCGCAATTTCCAGTTTCGTTTTTTATCAAGGCGATGCATTTCCCAGGTGGCAAAACAATATCATTATTGGCTCACTTAAAGCTACCGAACTTTACCGACTTGTCTTTAAAGATAATAAACTGATTCATAAAGAGACACTGATAAAGAATCTGGCCAGGATCAGGGATATCGAAGTTGGCTACGATGGTCTGATCTATCTACTACTCGAAAACGAGGCTGGGAGTAAAATAGTCCGCCTCATACCCGAAACGAATCAGGCGGGTTAGACCGTATCAAAGAAGAGCGAATCGGACTGCGGATAGTCTCTGCAAGCCGGTGGATCAGATAGTTGACTAGCTACCTTTATCGATTATACCTTCTGTTTGCAATTTATTTGTTGTCAGGATTTTGAAATATGAGTTCAGCTCAGGATCAGTTTCTTCAATCAACCGGCTTGCCAATCCGATTTATCGACAAGGGTAAAGGAACGCCTGTTATTCTAGTTCATGGCTTTACCGGCACACTGGATACCTGGCCACTAACGGATCCACTATTGTCTGAAGGATTCCGTGTAGTCGCACTCGATTGTCGAGGTCACGGACAAAGCGGCAAACCTCATGATTCAGCCTCCTACGGTCTCCATATGATTGCTGACGTAATCCATTTGATGGACAGTCTCGATATTCAAAAGGCACATATAATTGGCTACTCAATGGGTGCAGAAATTGCGTTGAGGCTTGCTATCGAACATCCCGAGAGAGTTCTTTCGCTAGGCCTCGGTGGGTCCGGCTGGTCCGGCCAAGCGGATTATGAGAATTACCGGCTCATGGCAGACTCACTTGATAAGAGCGCCAGCTTCGGTCCTGTACTTCGCGAAATGACCCCGGCAGGTGACAAAGGGCCAACAGACGAAGAAATTTCTGCTATAGATGAAATGCTTCAGAACCAGGATATTCATGCACTCATTGCGGTGGCCAGAGCAATGAGTGAGATCATCAACATAACGGAGGTAGAATTGAAGAACCTCGGAATCCCGGTTCTTGGAATATCAGGAGAACTCGACCCGGAAAGAGGTAATCTTGAAAAAATGACTGGTGTCATACCTGACTATTCAATGAAAGTACTTATTGGCAGAGACCACGTGGGTGCTCTCAGTGACCCACTCTATACGCTTGAGCACATTGAATTTCTCACAAATCAGGAGAGGTGAAAACTCGATTGTTCAACAGTTTACTCCTGCTTTGGTTTCCAACATGCAATATCTAACTCGGCACATGGAAAGCCTGATCGAAAAATACGAATGCCCAGAACCAGGGACATGTTCTCAACTTTCCAAATAAGTTAGTCTAACATTCCATACAGGTCTAAACCCTCATTGACACCAACCGGGGAAATATAATGCAGCTCAAAGAAAAAATCGCTCTTGTTACAGGCGCATCAGGAGATATCGGAGGCGCCATCGCCAGAAAGTTAGCATCTGCAGGTGCCCACATCGTAGTTACCTACGTCGGGGCTGAAGAAGCAGCCGAGAGAACTGTTGCCGAAATCTCCGAGGCAGGTGGGAGTGCCACAAAATACAAGCTGGATCAGCGCGAGCCGGATCAGATCGAATCGTGCATTCAACACATTGATGCCGAATATGGCACGCTTGATATTCTGATCAATAACGCCGCATGGAATATTGGCATTCCGTTTCCCGATCTGGATGCGCTTACTCCAGACATCTGGGATCGCGTACTTGAGACAAATCTACGGGCGCCCTTTTTGCTTGCAAGAGCTGGTGCAAGCCTGCTCAAGGCCGGTACCGGTGGACATATCGTCAACGTTTCTTCTACCGGTGGTATTGCACCTGGCAGTAGCAGCATCGCCTATTCCTCGAGTAAAGCTGGATTGAATCATCTCACCCGATGCCTGGCAGTCGCGATGGCACCGGAAGTTGCAGTTAATTGCATTGCCCCAGGCCTCGTAGAAGATACCAGAATGGCAAATCGTCTGCCGGATGCCGTTGCCGAAGGTGCAAGACAGCAAGCACTTCTTGGACGTGTCGGTCAGGTCGAAGACATTGCGGAACAGGCGCTGACTTTCGTCACCTCGACCTCGATTTCGGGACAGATCATGGTAGTCGATGGCGGGATGCCGATAGCAATGCGTTAGAAATCGTGCATAATACAAACTTCCCTGGCAAAGAGTCCCCGTCGGTGAACCGTCGCAGTTAATTTACCCGCAATGGGTGACTGCGGTGGCAACACAGGACTTCGGCGGGATCGTTATCTGCGGTAACGACAGGGAGGTAATCCTATGAAGTTCGGTTTGTTCTACCTATTCAGCGATTTCGGCAACATTTCTCAACAAACACTATTTGATGAAGTACTACAGGAAATAGAAGTCGGTGAAGAAACCGGTTTTGATTCTGTCTGGCTGCCCGAACATCATTTCGCGATCTACGGCATGCTTGGCAATCCCCTGCTTCTAGCAGCGGCAGTAGCCCAACGGACAAAAAAAATGAAGATAGGCACTGCAATCGCAGTCCTGCCTTTCCAGCATCCACTCAGAACTGCAGAGGATGCTGCAACCGTGGATGCACTGAGTGGCGGGCGTCTGCAACTCGGAGTCGGGCGTGGTTACCAACCGCCCGAGTTTCATGGATTCGGATTGCGCCAGGACGAATCATCAGAAATGTTCGAGGAGAGTCTGGAGATTATTACCCGGGCTTTAAGCGGCGAGAAGTTTGCCTATGAAGGCAAATACTGGCAAATCAACGAAGAAATTGAGATTTATCCCAAACCTCTACAGAAACCGTACCCACCTCTTTATGTAGCCTCAGTGAGCCGCAGAAGTCTCGACGTGGCAGCCCGTTACAACATGTCGCTGCTGAGAGCCCCCCAGTTTAGTAATCTCAGTGCGGTGGCCAAGGCATTCGATGAATACGTAACAATTGGCGAGGGCTATGGTCATGACCTGGCATCTCTTGATCAACCGGTTTCAATTCGCGTTCACGTCGCCCCCACAGATGAAGAGGCCAAGGCTGAAACCGAACACGCTCTGTGGTTTTATCACCTCCTCGCTTCGCTCGTACCAGGCGCACCAGGGAGGGAGACCATTCCCAAGGGTTATGAAAAATATCCACTCGATCCCAATCATTTAGCTGGGCTCACGGTGGAAGACGTTTGGGAGCGTGGCACTGTTTTCGGCTCCCCTGACCGAGTTATTGAAATCATGAAGATGTACATGGATGAATTGGGTGCAAGAAATTTCATCATCCAGATGCGGGTTGGCGGTTTGGACCACGACAAGGTAATGCGGTCGATGGATCTGTTCACCAGGGAGGTTATGCCAGCGTTACGTGAGGAAGAAAACCGGCTGGATGCTGCTGCAAGCTAGGCTTGTAGTCAGGGTTTGGCTAGAGCGTCTAGGCGACCCTGCCCGGGCGGCCCCGTCCAGGCGACCCTGCCCGGGCGGCCCCAACCATCCTCTTACTGACCCTTGTACCAGATTGGTGATGTCCAGGCCATTTCACGCACGGTTTCCGGATAGGCATCATTGCTGCAAACGTCGGGACGATCCGTTTCAGGTAATCGAGCACAATCATAGGTATGCCACCTGGGAGTTTCAGGTTCAACTACCCGGAGGTAGTAGTAAGCCGACTGAGCCGCATCGAAGCTTTCATCCGTATAGACGGTACATAGACTGTTCGCACCCGATGCCTCAGTGGCAATAGGTATGACCTCACTTCGCATCTGGCCATCCGCGTCAACCCACCCTTTGACCAAATGGAGTGCTTCGAGCTTCTGCCCCATCGGATCCCTGGATGCATAAGCAAGAAATTCAGGTTTGTTATCAGCAGCCAAAGGTTTTAAGTCACCGCCCATGGGGACGCCTTTCGCATAGGCTATAGCAACAAGATCCGGCTTATCACATAGATCCTTATCGAGCGACCAACCGGCAAAAAACCTTGGTTTCATGCGTGGACCTGATGTACCAAATACTTCGCGGTTAATCATTGCATCAAAGATCGCATCCCGGGTATTTTCCTTCGCCCAGACACCCGCCAACCCACCAGGATTACCGTCAATACCACTGGTGAGTACTCCCGGTTGTAATCGCTGTGCCGGGGTATCCTCCCCTGTCACTGCTCCCGTCCAGGCGGATTCCTCTACCGCACCTGGTGTAGCCGAATGCGTATCAGTCGCCGCTACTGCGCCGAGTTTTATCGGGTTGAGTCCGATGATCTGTTCTTCTCTCAATCCTACTATCAATGCGGAACGTTGGAAGTCCGTTGGATGTACACAACCTGCCCCAAGCATGCCGTTGGTACCTACAGTGCCCGGTTCACATTCTGTCGTCACCGCAAATGCCTGGCCGAGAGTTAATTCGCCACCTTCCAGATCACGAGTTGGATACGCCTTCTTCTCACCCATACGCCTTACGGCTTCAACATTGCACAACTCATCTGGTGCACCAAACACAGTGCTCAAACCATTGAAGCATTCTGATCCACCCTTATGCTGAAAGATTTCCATAATGGGTTCTCGCTTAAGGCGCGTCCTCGCGTATTTGCGTTTTGCTTCAAGCGAATCCTCCAGTTGCATGTATGGGGCCATGCGACCATTAGCCAGATTTGAATTGTGTGGAATCGTCAGATAATCACATCCGTCTTCTGTCTTGCAGACAGCGTCCAATCCTGACCATAACTTGCTGTCGATCGGTGCATCAACATAACTCACCGG
Organism: uncultured Pseudomonadales bacterium; assembly: GCA_964548025.1. Classification (GTDB taxonomy): domain Bacteria; phylum Pseudomonadota; class Gammaproteobacteria; order Pseudomonadales; family Azotimanducaceae; genus JAHRVQ01. Next base: position 22,106 of record CAZJRI010000040.1, on the reverse strand, counting down.
CAAAAGTGGAACTGATTCATTTCTGAAAATAACATTGCGATGATAATTGGATGTGCCTGGTGTACCCGTGTATTCATAGGCTACAAAACTGCTGAAGCTACACGGCTTATTTGCATCGTTGGCAGCATCCTGTATCCGCTGCCAGGGTGATCGGGCATAATCTCTGCACAGAGCCCCATCCTCGCCACAGAGCTCCTTGATTCGGGCAGGCGTCTCGGTAGTAATGACAGTACCAAGCATCATCATGCCCTGGCGCTCATTGACACGGTAGTTCTGACAGAATTTCGTGTCGTACATTGGAGAATCCTTGGTTCGACACAATGCCCTCTCACCGAGAAATTCACCATGGTCTGTCACTGCGAGAAAGTCCAAGGGCCTGTCGATCTGCGCAGTTCCGGTCGGCACACCTTCATCGCTAACAGGGAAAAAAGGAATAGCCTCGCCCTGTGCGTAACGTTGTGCATCCTCAGGCGTTGCGCCGGTACTGTTCGCCGCCGCATCAAATGAATAACTTGTATGAACGTGTACATCCCCAAAAAGTGCCATACGATTTACTTCGTAGTCTGCACATGGTGCCTGTTTGTTCTTAACTACAGCGCGGGTTTCCGATGAGGGTGCCTCGTTTACGGCATTTTTCTGATCTTCGGTCTGACTGTTGTCACAAGCAACAATCACCAGAAGTAAAGCGATACAGTATGTAATCCTGATCATAGTAAATCCATTATCCGAATTAGGGATCGGTAGCCTATGCATCTCAAAGATAACTCAACAGCATATACGTTGCCAGTCTGCATCATGCTGCGGAAAATTGATTTTGGTCGGTTCATTTTGATTGGCTCAATATTTCGAAACCGGCTGCACTTTCAAAGCGGCTTTCTCCGGCATAATCGAATTTCTTCAACAACTTTCCGAAATCAGTTATGCTAACAAATTATCTGTGCCGCCACATGAATTCCGTAGACTCGGTCTGTCATGAGATCAATCGCATCACCTTGGAAAGAATAGATAACTCAAGCGAAAATTCAGTCGGAGGATATATGGAAAAATCAAAATTCTATCAAAATGCTCGCGATGACATACCTGGACCACTAAACGACGTAATTGTGGTTGAAGCTACTACCACCTGGGCTGGCCCAATGGCGGCATGCATTCTCGCTGATATGGGGGCAAGCGTCATTAAAGTGGAACATCCTGAAGGTGAAGTTGCAAGAAAGTTACCGCCACCCATTCCGAATTCTGGTCTGACAGTTGCCCACGAGACGGTGAACCGAAACAAAAAGAACGTTTCTCTCAATCTCCAGCATACCAATGGTCGTGATGCGTTTCTCAAGCTGGCGGCGACTGCTGATATCATTATTGAGAATTTCAGGCCGGGCACACTCAGTAGCTGGGGTGTAGGCTATGAAGACATTGCCGCTGTTAAACCCGATATTGTCTACGTTTCAATTTCAGGATTTGGTCAATACGGTACACTTTCTGATCGAGTTGGATACGACCCCATCGCACAAAATTACTCGGGCTGGGCATCGCTCAATGGCGAACCTGATGGTTCACCGGTTAAAGCACCGACCTGGCTGGGAGACGATACCGCAGGTACACATGGAGCTCTGGGTGCTATAGCAGCACTTCGCCATCGCGATCAGACGGGCGAGGGGCAACATGTCGATGTCGCACTGGTTGATACCCTCCTGTTTCACAGCAATGGCAATCTGACCTCAGGTGCAATGAATATCCCACTGTCAAGAACGGGAAATCAGTTTGACATCGCTGCACCAGTCAATAATTACACCTGTTCTGATGGAAATGTATTTGCAGGCGTGCTTCTGGATTCTCACTGGGCTCGATTAGCGGACCTTTTGGATCGTCATGATCTTGAAAAACTGGCTGTGCCTGACCGGCTTGGAAGACGAGAAGAACTCGATGACCTCCTGAGGGAATATTGTGCCTCTACAACTGTAAGCGAAGTTGTTCAGGCCTTCTCAGATCTGGGGCTTCCCGCAACCAGAGTCAACACATATGATGAAGTAGCCAAAGAAGAACATGTTTCATCACGAGCAATGTTGCAGCAAGTTTCAATGTCCGATGGCAAGACTGTTCCCCTTACAGGTCCGGCGGTTAAATTTTCTCGTACGCCCACCGCAATCAGAAAACGCGCTTCTTCTCTCGGAGAGGACAATGAAGAAATATTCGGATCATTGGGATACAGTAAGAAACAACTGAAAGAAATGAGAGATGAAGGTTCAATTTAGTTGAAACAGGAATGCAGATACCCGGCAGGATAAATCTGGGCTGCTTGATCATGTTGGGTAAAAGTAAGTTTAATATCGCTTTAATCCTTCACCATAATAACCAACGAAAGTGAGTGATAAGATGCGCCGAATAGTATTGCTGGTTGCAAGTATTTTTGTTTCTACCCAACTAATCGCGGAAAACCTTGTTCTGCATGTTGGAACACTACTGGCGATACCAGGGGAGCCGCCCCTCAAACAACAAACCGTCATAGTCAAAGACAACAAGATCATTGAGATTAGTGCCGGTTATTCTGAATCTCGTGAAGATCACAGGCTGCTGGATCTGAAGGAATACTTCGTACTCCCCGGACTCATGGATATGCACGTTCACCTCTTGACCGAACTCGGACCTGAGTCCAGGTCCCGCAGGGTAACAGATTCTGCCACTTTCACTGCATTTCGCGGTGCAGCAAATGCAAGAAAAACACTCCACTCCGGATTTACAACTGTCAGGGATCTCGGTGGCAATCCAGATTCGATATTCGCCATTCGTGATGCAATCAAAGCAGGCCTAATACCCGGACCCCGTGTATTTGCTGCCGGATCATCCCTTGCGGCAACTGGCGGGCATGGCGATATCGATGGCATACGTTCAGAACTCATGAAGATCTGGACACCAGAGACAATTTGCGACGGTGCAGTGGATTGCCGAAAAGCAACCAGGCATGCGATCAAGTACGGTGCAGACTGGATCAAAATCACCGCAACAGGTGGTGTACTGTCGGATACAGCGACCGGGCTGGGTGTTCAAATGACCCATGATGAACTCACCGAAATCATGAATACAGCACACAACCTGGGAGTCAGAGTTGCCGCTCATGCCCATGGAGCAGACGGTATCAATGCCGCACTAAAAGCAGGGGTCGATTCAATTGATCATGGTACCTTTCTCAACAGAGAGTCAATTCGACTCTTCAAAAAGAACGATGCTTACCTCGTTCCCACTCTAATGCCCGGGCACTTCATACCGCTGACCATGGAAGGCAATCCCTTTTTCACCGATTCAATCAAGAAAAAATCCATGGCCGCAGCAGCCAAATCCAAACAGAACTTTGCCATGGCTCAAAAAGCCGGTGTAAAGATTGCGTTCGGTACCGACACAGGGGTTACTCCTCATGGGCAAAACGCCAGAGAGTTTACGCTCATGGTTGCTGCGGGCATGCCCGCAGGACAGGCCATACGTGCTGCAACCATCGTTGCCTCTGAGATGCTGGAGATTGCCGACGAACTTGGAACGCTGGAGCCGGGTAAACTGGCTGACCTGATCGCGGTGAAGGGTGATCCAACAACCGACATTAGTGTACTCGAACAGATTGCGGTCGTTATAAAAGACGGTAAAGTGGAGAAATTCGACGCTAAATAACGATTCCGAATCTTATACATCAATTGGGGAAGACATTTGTGAACAAAGCAAAAATTCTACTGGCAATCTTTAGCTGTCTGATTTCGATTAACACCCGGGCAGATGATCTGTCTGGCGGTGAAGCAGCATTTCGAGATCTGTATAAAGAACTTGTCGAAATCAATACAACCCTTTCTGTAGGCAGTTGTACGGAAGCAGCCAATGCAATGGCCAGGAGATTACGAATATCAGGCATTCCTGATACAGATATCCATGTCATCGTGCCTGAAGAATTCCCCAGGCAGGGAAATCTTATTGCGATGTTGCACGGTACGGCCACAGACAAGGATCCCGTTCTGTTGCTCGCACATATCGATGTCGTTGAAGCCAACCGCGAAGACTGGGTACGCGATCCGTTCAAGCTGGTGGAAGAGGATGGTTACTTCTTCGGTCGCGGGACCGTTGATGACAAAGCAATGGCGGCCATATTTGTTGACCTGATGGTCAGACTAAGTAATTCAGATTATCACCCGGAACGCACCTTAAAACTGGCACTCACATGCGGGGAGGAAACTCCCTTCGCATTTAATGGGGTTAGTTATCTCCTCAAACATCACAGAGAACTGATAGACGCAGGCTTCGCATTAAACGAAGGTGGTGGCGGTCGTCTGGACAAAAATGGGAATCGAGTTTTTCACGGTATTCAGGCAGGTGAAAAACTCTATCAGGATTATCGCCTGGAGATCAGGAATCCCGGCGGGCATTCATCAAGACCTCAAAAGAATAACGCAATTTACAGATTGGCCGCTGCGCTGGGTCGTATCTCCGCATACTCCTTTCCTATCGAATTCAACGGGACGACCCGTGCTTACTTCAGGCGCCTGTCGACAATAGAATCAGGTCAAACTTCATCAGATATGTTGGCAATTTTACATACCCCGCCCGATAAAGAGGCGCTGAAGCGTCTCAGTGACAACCCGAGCCACAACTCCATTCTTCATACGACCTGTGTAGCTACCATGCTTGATGCGGGGCATGCACCCAATGCACTACCCCAGCGGGCGACTGCGAATGTGAATTGCCGGATCTTCCCCGGCCACAATCAGGAAGAAATCCGTCAGGTACTGGTCCAGATCGTCGAGGATTCAGATATAGCTGTTACTCTCGTTGATCCACCAGAGTCAACGTCACCGCCACCACCATTAACAGACGAGGTTCTAGGCCCGCTTGAACTGGTTACGCGGCAGATGTGGCCAGGAGTACCCGTTCTGCCATCTATGATTGCCGGAGGTACAGACGGCCGCTTCCTGACACCTGCAGGTATTCCGACCTACGGTATCAGCGGCTTATTCATGGATCCGGCTAAAGTAAATGCGCATGGATTGAATGAAAAAGTACTCGTGAAATCACTGTTCGAGAGCCGGGAATTCCTGGATCGGTTAGTGAGGATTTATATTGGCGGGGAGTGAAATCCCGGATCTTCTTTCAAATTCGTCCAGGCGCCAGATTCTGAATCAAGCAGCAACCTCAAAGCCCAAAAAGGCAATGAACATTCGTATTGATTCAGATGAATCGCGATGAACCGAGTCTCGGATGCGTTAAAATCAGTTAACCCATTGGAATATGCTCATATAATCACAGGTTCAACGGTAAAGAGTGCCTTGCATTGACCATTTTCGAAAGACTTGCCAGAAACCAGAATCAACAATTCTGGCTATTCCAGATCGCTTTCTGGTTTTTCTGGGCGAGTTTTTACCTTATCTTTAATTTCAACACGGGCATCATTCTTGCCGATGCACTAGTCGCACTATTGCTTAGTTCAGGATTGAGATTTCTCTACCAGATTATCTGGGAAAAACACCTGCTCCTGCGCATCCTAACGATATTACTGGGGTCAGCCTTTACGGGACTGCTCTGGAATATATTTAAACGTCATATGGAGCTGAACTTCACTGGCCACGAATCGGTCGAGTTATATGAAGAACTGGGTTTGATTAGTTACTATACCTACCAGTGGCTGGGACTCTCATTCTGGGTAATTCTAGCCTGGAGCGGTGTTTATTTCGGTCTGACTTTCTATCATCTCTTGCAGGAGGAGCGCGCGACAAGTCTAAGTGCAAGAGCAATGGCTCATGAAGCCCAGCTACGAATGCTCAGGTACCAGCTAAATCCTCATTTTCTTTTTAATACGCTAAATGCGATCTCAACCTTGATCCTGGACGCAGACAAGCAAACCGCAAATTCGATGGTCAGCAAATTGTCCAGCTTCCTTCGATACTCATTAGATAAAGACCCGTTACAGAAAGTAGACCTGGATCATGAAGTCAGCACCATGAAGCTCTATCTCGAAATTGAAAAAGTGCGATTCGAAGATCGGTTGACCGTCGAATTCGATATACCGAAAGATGCCGGTCAGGGCCTGATTCCAAGTATGTTGCTGCAACCCCTGGTGGAAAATTCAATCAAATACGCCATTGCTGATAGTGTGGAGGGCGGGAAAATAGAGATTATCGCGAAGGTACTTGCTGGCGAACTCATTATAATTGTCCAGGATGACGGTCCTGGCATAGATACCGATAACGTTGAACGCCAGGAAACGAGAGGCGTTGGTATCAAAAATATCAGGGGACGACTCAATGAACTTTATGGTAGTTCCCATACGTTTCAGATAACCGGCGCAGAACCTCATGGGTTTAGAATCGAGATTGGCATCCCCTATGAGGTTGAAAACTGACTTAGACTTAGCCCTTTCTAACCAGGCTGCTATCCGAGGAGCTTAGTCTGGGATCAGCATAATTTGTAATCACAGCTTCATCCTTTCTCGTATCAAGCACACAGTACGAAAGACTGCGACCATTTCCGGGGTCCTGTGCATGACCGGCAGAACCCGGGTTGATGATGAGTGTATTGTTAATTCGTTTCAATAATTGGGTATGAGTATGTCCATATACCAGATAGTCAGCATCAAACTCACAGAAACGTTGTAGCACTGAATCCATATGAGGAAATACATATTCCCCATAAGGTTCCCAGGGAGTCGAGTGGAATAGTATGAGGCGTTTACCATCAACCTCGAGATCCAAATGATGGGGGCGCATCGATGCCCATTTCATCAGTTCTTCATCTACTGTGGGATGATTTCGGGCTCGTATGCCTGAGCTTGAGAAGAAGATGTCTTCGTGATTGCCGCGAACATAGTCTGCGCCTAACTGTCGAAGACGTTCGACAACCTCGTTCGAGAAACGATGTTCATCAAATGCATCACCAGGACAAATCAACCGATCAACCGGTCCCATTGCATTAAGCGCGAATTCCAGACCAGCTAAGTTACCGTGGATGTCGGATACAATACCTATTTTCATGGCTTCTCAGCATACTGTCAGCACTGCTGTTCTTCAACAGACCGAATGCCACACTCGTGGCGACCTTTACATGATTTTCTCAATTAATCACTTGCAAAGGATAACTGTCAAAGGGTAGCGTTCTGATCAAAGTTACAAGACAGGATTCAGGAATTGCCCTTCCAACAAACAATAAATGCTTTCATGGCTGACCCAGACGCGCCGAGGCCGGAAAATCCGATCCACTCAACCGATACGGCCCGGGAACATGGATTTCGAGGCGCTCTGATCGGTGGAGCAAATGTTTATGGCTGGGCGACAGACGCTTTCGTAGAACTGTTAGGAGAGTCGTGGTTATCAGAGGGATGGGTGGACGTAATGTTCAAAAATCCAACCTATGATGGCGATACAATGACGATCACCATCGACGACGCAATCATGCACACTCACGATTTCAGACTGCAAAATCAACAGGGTGATACTTGCCTTGAAGGACAGGTTGGACTGCAATCTGCACCCTGGCTGGATGAACTCCGACAAACAGGATATCGAAGCGGTGAAAACAAGCCGAATGACCTGCCCGCGCTGACACTCGGCAATGCGCCGGTAAACCAGCAGTTAAGGCCGATGGCTGCAGCGCTAACGGTCAAAAACCATGAAGCTTTTATCAAAGAAAAGCAGGGTGAACTTCATTCTCGATATAAAGGAGCAGAAGGACTCTGCCACCCGGCGTGGCTTGCGGCGCAGATGATCTATCTGCTGCATCATTCCTATAGTTACGGCCCTGCAATACATACACGAAGCCAGATCCAGAATCTTGGCATCGCCCGCGCCGCCCAGTCATTCACCATCACTGGCCAGTGTGAAGATGCATACGAGAAAAGAGGACATCACTATATCGTGAACGATGGATCTATATGGTCAGAAGATCAGAAGGAACTGGTTCGTCTGAGACATACAGCTATATTCAAACTACGTACAGCGGTCTGAAATCTATTCCAGGTAGTTGTTCAGAATTGATTGAGACACGATTCCTGGAAGTCACTCAATCACTCTGCAATAGCGGCGATATTCAAGCATTTTCCAATTGCCGTGCAATTGCTGCCAGAATGGTTGCCTGATCAAAAGGCTTGGAGATGAACTCACTCATAGCGTGAACCTGGCGATTTGCTTCCATTTCAGAATAACCACTCATTAGAATGACTTTGGCATCTTTGTCTAACTCAAGTATTTTCTGATATGCCTCCTGTCCTGAAATATTAGGCATGGTAAGATCAAGTAATGTCAACTTGATATCTTCACCTCGAGCACTATAGATTTCAATCGCGTGTTTTCCATCTTCAGCAACGAGTGTATCGTAACCATTGATCTCCAAAATATGCTGAAGTAGATCCCTAACCGTCTTTTCATCATCAACAACCAGGATGCATCCCTTCGCTTCAACAACATGCTGATTTTCGGAACGCTCTGCACTCTGTCTGCCACTTGTATCCACGGGGAAGTACAATCTGAACTTCGTACCGATTCCCGGCTTTGATATGACCTGGATGGCTCCTTGGTGACCACGCATGATGCCGAGAACAGCCGCCATTCCCAATCCGCGACCTGTGAACTTGGTTGTAAAGAAAGGCTCGAACAACCGGACCTGGTACTGAATTGCCATCGGGTACGGCCGAAGATCCGATCCTTACGATGCCCGGTCGGTCTTCAATCGCTTCAGAAGCATTTATGATCAAATTCATGAGAATCTGCTGAAGTTGTGCACGATCTCCCTGAATTGCCGGTAGGTGATCGGGTAGGTCATAGACAAGTTTTATGTTCTTCCCTATTGAGACAGAAAGTAGTTGACCGGTCTCTCTGATGATCTCGATAAGATCTACTGCTTCGATCAAGAACCTTCCTTTACCGGAATAGGCTAACAACTGCCCCGTGAGATCCGCTGCACGACGGGAAGCACTAACCACATCATCCAGTCGCTCACGAACGAGATTGGGCAATTCAGGGCTCGATCGCGCCAGGTCGGCGTTTCCTAATATACTGGTCAATAGATTGTTAAAATCATGAGCGATACCACCCGACAGAACGCCGAGGCTTTCCAGTTTCTGGGTTTGAAGCATTTTTTGATGTAGTTCTTCCTTTTCTTCCGCTGCTTTCACCCTGGCTGTTACATCCTGAATTGTGCCAGTGATTTCAGTGATCCGGCCACTTTCATCTCGAGTCAAATTTGCAATGACATGCACCCACTCGATATCTCCATCGGGAACAGCCAATTTAAGCTCATGGTCGAATTTCGATTCGAGACCAATTCCCGGGCCGGTTACGGGACCGTCAATAATCTTGGCTTTATGATCTTTATGGACAAAACGCAGCGCTTCTCTAAGTGAAAAACCCAGAAACTCCGGATCAGATCCAAACAAGCGGCTTACTTCTTTGGAGGCGTTCAGTCGTTGTGAGCCTATATCCCAGGTGAAATCTCCTACCCGTGCAATTTTCTGTGCCTGCTCAAGACGATGAGTCGATGCCTTGATCTCTTCTTCTGCTTCTTTACGTTCAGTGAGATCCTGAACATGTACGAGGATCAGGGTATTGTCATTTATTTCCAGTTTTCGAGCGGATAGATTAACCGGGATAATGCGGCCTTCTCCACTTTTTAACTCAGTTTCAAAGTCACTACAGTAACCGTCAATCAGAATGCTCTCTCTAAATTGATTGCGCTCAGCTTCTCTAACCCAGGTTGTCGTTAACAGTACTGCGTCAATCAGCGACTCTTCAAATTTCAGTAAATTTAGGGCAGCTTGATTGATATCGTGCACAAATCTTGGCTCGTCATTGAGAAGAATCAACGGTGCCTGGTTATGACGAAATAGCTGGCTAAATTTTTCATTTGATGCCTCAAGTTCACGTTCTGTTTCCCTGAAGATCGTCACATCGCGTATCGACGTGACGGACAGTAATTCTTCATCAATATTTATCAATCGTCCTGTTATCTGGCAGACATGCACAGTGCCATCTCGATGTTTCAAGCGGGTTTCATAGTAATCGCCGTCGCCTTTGTCCTGCATCCAGGCTAGAAATCCATCTCTTTCTTTCTTATCAACCCAAATATCATGTGCATCCGGATGGGCGCCAATCAGTTCATCGCGATTGTATCCAAATAATTTCTCGGCAGCGTCATTGACCAGAATGATCTTATTGTTCTTCATATCTGAAACAGTGATGGCTTCGTGGTTCGAGGAGAACACGGTAGAAAAAATAGAATCAAGACGAGAGCGGTTGGCTAATTGCTGCCTGAGGTTCGCTATCTCCAGCTCAAGATCGTCTTTGTTTTTAATCATGTTACTAACCACAACTCCCCAAAAGGAAACTATATGAGTATAGCTTCAATAAACTCAAACAATCAGGGTAGGTCCAACAAGCTAAAAAACATCGTATCGTTCACACGCAGTTTATTTCATTTTGATCACTCAATCATTGATTAATTTTGTGATCACTATAGCATCATCCTTAAACTACCAGAATTCGCTTCACCCTATTCAAGGACTTAAACATGTCAGATTCAGTCGGTGTGCCAGATACAGCCAGACAAAGAGGAAAAATTGCCCCGGTAAAATTTGCCCATGTCGCTTATAAAACTTCCCGGTTTAACGAAATGATTGAGTGGTACAAACTCGTGCTTGAAGCTGAGGCCATGATTGAAACGCCAATGGCGACATTTCTAACCTATGACAATGAACATCATCGAATTGCATTCGTGAATCTGCCAGACCTGGCAGACAAGTCTGGTCAGACTGCTGGTGTCGAGCATTGCGCATTTACCTACGCATCGATTGATGATCTTTTTGCGACCTATACTCGACTTAAGAATGCCGGAATTGAACCCTATTGGACCATCAACCACGGTCCGACACTTTCAATGTACTATCAGGATCCTGACAAAAACCAGATCGAGCTGCAGATCGATATATTTGACTCCAATGAAAGCTTTAATGAATGGTTTGAGCAGAGTGACTTTGCAACCAATCCCATCGGGGTGAAATTCGACCCGGAAGATCTGATGCATCGGTATCAGGCAGGTGAAGACAGGGATTCACTCCTGGTCAGGCAGAGAATAGACCCATCTGAAGTCGCAGCACAATTCCCTTAGCCGGTATACCTCATTCGACCCGACTTCAATCTCTGCTGATTATTTCCAGCGGGATTCCAATTGTGCGGCAAATGACGCCCGCCACTCATTAGCGGATCTAAATTCAGCCGCACCCTCATAAGTTCGCTTCGTGGCTGCGGTGATTTCTTCATCACTTTCATCAAGATTGAGCGCATCGGTTACGGGCTGTTGAACGTAAAAAGGACTTCTGGTGAAGACCTCGATGGTATTCCCCTCAGGATCATTAAAATAAATTGACCAGGCATTGCCATGGCTCATAGGAAATACCGCCTCTCCGCTCTGTTCTTCGACCGCTGCCTTCATCAAACGCACGTCATCAAGACAATCAACGTAAAACGAAATCTGATTCAGAATTGCAGCCGGTGTTTCGCCTTCGCTCCGACCTTCCACCAGTGCAACCTGGTGATGCTCTTCCGGATCGGCACTTAAAAAGACGATTTGCGGTTCACCGGGAATGTTGAGGGTACCTCGATCAGTCACGGACAAGCCGAGAATCTCGGTATAATATGCTACCATCCTTTCGATATCGTAAACGTGAATTCCAATATGGCTGAAGTGTGTCCTTGGTGTAGTCTTCATAGAACTTTCCTCTGCAATGGTTACTTGTTCAAGCGGAATTAATGGATCTGGCATTTGCTTTGATCATGCTTAGCAGCACATCGGTCATTCTCTCCTGGCTGACCCTTGTGCCACCCATAGAAGCACTCAGAAGCCAGCCCTGCATGGCATGACGCATAACCGCGACCAGTGCAGGAATATCACTAAAGGTTAATCTGCCTGCGGCAACCGCACGCTTGAGAGCTTGCTGATTCAACTCATCGATCCGACGGGCAGCCTCACCAGCATATTCCAAAACCCGTCTACCGACAATCTGTCTCTGTAGCGTGAAAATACGGATTAGCAGAGCATCGCTCGATAGCGCATTGTTAACCACTTTTACTGTGCGCACTACGGTATCCAGTGGATCAGTTTCGAGTTCCGTCTGTTGCTCTGCGATCGCAACAACATGATCAATTCTGGCTTTCACGGTTTGTTCCAGAATATCGTTCTTGTCTAAAAAGTACGAGTAAATGGTCGAGGTGGATACCTGTGCTTCGCATGCAAGGATTTTAAGGCTGGTCTTCTCAAACCCTCTTTCTGCAAATAGATCAGCCGCGGTATCGAGAATATTCGCTTTCTTGGCTGCAGACCTGCGAGCCTGACCTGACGATGGGCTATCACTTGAGTCCGAACCATGCCCAGATGATGAGCGAAGCTATCGCCGGGAGAACCGCCACGATGGATCAGAGAGCCCTCTATCGGCGCGATGCGGCATGGTGTATCAAATCATGTGCAGAGGCGGTGACGCGACTGGCTCCAGCGGCAGGTGGACACGCTATTTTCCTGGACGATCCGATGCAACGTGCGCTTCGCGACAGCCAGGTATTAGCTTCACATGTGGTTGCAGACTGGGATACAGCGGGAGAAACCTATTCCCGGGCAATGCTGGGATTGCCAAAGGAAGATCCACTTTGTTAGCCACTATAAGAAGCCACAGCAACTTGAAATTAAATATCACAAGGCCATGTGCAGCTAAAGATAAATCTTGTATTACTGAATGCTTCGAGAATTATATCCGATCATCCACAGCTTAAAATATTCGTCAGCAGTCAGCTTGCTCGTGAAACCTCTAATATCCTTAAATTCCAGCAGACAACAACGTAAGAAATGATGCTACCGGAACACATCAATATAATTATTTTCTGAAAGCTGAAATTCCGCTGAACCAGTGTATGAACTAAAGGAATTCTATTGAGTGGAATATTCTAGTTCTTCAACCACTCTAAAGCTTCCTGCTTGTCTCTGAAAACTCTGAACATTGCCCTTTCTGCCTGTTCAGCCGTTGATGACAACATTCTCATAATCCCGAATCCCAGATCGTTATCGACGTAAAATGCTCTTTTCAAGTTCGAAAGATCCCGGTTGGTGAATCCTGACAAGGTATCTACCACTGAATTGACTGTCTCAGCATTCGACGATCTGAAATCATATTCGGACATGTCCCAGAATACATGGTGCTGACTCAGCGTTGAAAACTGGTCAGATACAAACTCCATGACTTCAGATCTGGTATCCCCTTCCTTCAAGATGATGAAGACGATTTCGGATTCAAGATAATTAGTGATGGCCATCCAATGCCTCTTACTGTGTAGTTAGATGCTGAAGCATGACCAGCATCTAGCCTCCCAGGTTATTCATATCCAACCTTTCCAGCACTTCACTCATATCAGCAAAAACCATAACCGGTAAATTGCTGAAAGCATATCTTAACATCCAAATGATATTTGCCAATGACAATATCTGGGTTGTTGGGGCCGCCCAGGTAGGGCCGCTCAGGTGGGGCCGCCCAGGTAGCGCGCTCAGGTGGGGCCGCCCAGGTAAGGCCGCCCAGGTGGGCACACGCAGTCAACTTCATGGATTATGATTTAGGATTTTTTGACGAGAGTGAAGGCCGGGTCGAACCGGCACAAAATCCGTTTCTACCGAAGAATCTGTAAACTATGTCTCCGGTACAAAACGTAAACTATGTGCCAGGGCACAACCAGCCGTGAGTTGGCGAAGAGGGAGGGATTGTTCTCTTTTTCGCACCAAATCGACGGAACAGGCACTCTTGATCTGCGATTCGCAAATTCAAGCCTGGCTGAAAACAGGGAATGTACAAGGAAATCGCACGAACCGGGAATATGCAAACAGTTTCACATTGCAACTGTTATCGCGTTCCGATAACATAGGAACATGATCGAGTCATTTGGGAACAAGTTGGCAGAGGATTTGTTTGTTGACAGGACAAGCAGAGCTACACGGAGTTTCCCAAACGACTTGCGTCGTGTAGCGAGAAGAAAACTTCTGTATCTGCATGACGCCGCTGAGTTAAACGATCTACGCGTGCCACCTGGAAATAGGCTGGAGGCATTAAAGGGAGATCTAAAAGGGTTTCATTCCATCAGGATCAACGATCAATGGCGGCTTGTCTTCAATTGGCATGGTGGTTCGCCAATCGAAGTTCAGATTATCGATTACCACGGCTAAGGAGTTTTGATATGACTAATCTACCAAAGAATCCCTTCCATCCGGGCGAAATGCTCCTTGAAGAGTTCTTACAGCCCATGGGATTGAGCCAGGCTGAGTTCGCTCGGCAGCTTGGATGGACAAAAGCACGTCTCAATGAGCTGATCCGTGGCAAAAGGGGGATCACCGCCGAATCAGCGTTAGACCTGGCTGATGCCTTAGGCACTTCACCAAAACTTTGGATGAACCTGCAAGCTACTTATGATCTTGATAGGGCTTTGGCTGCAAGGGGTGCAGCTTGAGGAGTAGAGAACTGCAATCTGTAAAGGATGTGCCCGGTATGGACCCTTTTCAATTTGGCGGAGAGGGAGGGATTGTTCTCGTGCATCCATGCACTCGACCCCTTCGGGGCGCCGTCGCTATCGCTCCCGCGACCCAATCTGCAGTCCTGCCGATTGGTCGAACCAGGGTTCAAATCAAATCCTCCCAATCTACTAAATTGAAAAAGGCCCATCAGGGCCTTTTTCAATTTGGCGGAGAGGGAGGGATTCGAACCCTCGATACCGTGAGGTATACACACTTTCCAGGCGTGCTCCTTCGACCGCTCGGACACCTCTCCACTCTTAAATGACGCTTTGTCATTCAAGGCGCGGAACCTTATCTAAGTTCCGCTTGTTGATCAAGAATTACAGCACTAATCCTTGTGATAGAAAGCCTCCCTTTCCCGTGAGGCAAAAACAATTGGAATTTCATCCTCATTCATTGGCTTCATGGTCTGCTTTCTGGCTAATGCTGCTTCTATATATGGTGCTAGTTCACGGGCTTTTGCCGCTTCGCGCTCTTCCCGGCCCGCGACAAACTCAGGCATTACTTCCCGGCCGAAGAGTTCCAGACTCTCGACTATATGCTCATGCTTGTTTTTGCCCCCCTGCTGCAGAAAGATAATCTGATCAATGCCGACATCCTGGAATTCCCGAATATGTTCAGAGAATTGTGCCGGTGTGCCAATACCAGGTGCTGCAATGGTCGGTAAATCCCGATCTCTTATCGCTTCGTATTCTTCCCAGAGGGTTGTTCGACCCGGTTTGATATCGTTTGCAACCAGGGCATTGATCGCATAACGGAAAAATGCAAATCCATCAACGCCTCGACTACGACTCTCCTCAGCATCTTCATGCAATGAAAATCCAGCGACAACTGCAAGATTTGCATTAACGGAATGGCTAAGGGGAACACATTCCTCAGATTTAATAATGGAATAGTAGGTATCTGCCCAGGTTTTTGCTTCTTCCGGATCAACGAAGGTAAACGCAAGCGCACCCAGGCCATTTCTTGCAGCGACTTCTATTGTTTTTCTGTTGGTGCAGGCAAGCCACATGGGTGGATGAGGTTTTTGAAAAGGTTTTGGCAAGACGTTTCGACAAGGCATTTTAAAACCATTGCCTTCATATCCAGGATAAGGCTCCATCACCATCATATTGGCAATCTGTTCCGCCGCTTCCAGAGAAAGCTCACGTTTTTCTTTCGTGGGTATCCCATATCCGTGCAACTCAAGCCTGGTTGCTCCCTCACCAATACCAAATTCGACCCTGCCATTCGAGACAAGATCCAACATGGCAACTGATTCTGCAGTACGAGAAGGATGATTGTAGTTTGGTATTACCTGGCGGATGCCGAATCCGACACGAATATTTTCTGTTTTTGCTGCCAGAGCAGTAAGAAATACATCCGAGGCTGAGCAATGAGAATATTCATCCAGAAAGTGGTGCTCCACCGCCCATGCATAATCAATCCCAAGGCGGTCAGCAAGCTGAACCTGCTCAAGAGCTTCCTGGATCAATTTATGCTCAGCATTTTCATTCCACGGTTTTGGTAATTGTAATTCGTAAAAAACGCCAAATCGCATCTTCTCCTCCTGTTCAAGGTTGATCGAATCCTCGACTATGCCACAACTAGTCGGTTGAAGTGCAAGTTTGGGGGTAATTACAATAGGGGGAAGAAAGACACCTCAGCCACATCCCGGCACACGAACTTATCGCTACCGTTGCTCCCTTCCGGGCCTGGCGGGGTTCACAACTTGTTGTTGCGAGAGGACCGAGGTGCGGGTTGAGTATATTACAAACCAGCGGGCGGGTCTAAAGTGAATTCACCCAGTGTTCTTCCGAAACAATCGCGATTGGCGTTCCTTGCTCCCTCAGCTCAACAGCATGTTCAATGCTCCGACCAAATGTCGTGTGAATCCAGTCCGGACTGCACATCTCTCCAATCACCAGATAGTCAGTGGACTTTGTTGGAGCTTCGGTCAGTTTTCCGCCTAGTTCAGCAATGACTTCTTCACAGTCAACTGTTGAACCGAAAACAAATCGGCCGGTCAGACAGAATGTCTGCCCCTGGAACTGAATATCTGGCCGTGGCGAATCGAGAGGTAATGTGGTGGATCGATTTGGCTCAGCGAATAAAGAGCTTTCGCCCGTGATATCTCTTAAAGTCATCAGCAATTCGCTCTCTTCCGCTACAGTTAAGATGCCGTCTTTAAGCATCTCTGTCACCCGCGCATACAGAATATTTACCGGCCACCTGTCAGCAATCTCCCGGTGATTTTCAATCCACTGACCAAGGAATATTGCTTCCTTCTCATCAACGATACCGTCAGCGATGACACCCCGGCAAACGCCGATCAATTCGTCAATCAGCCTGTCCTGAATCCTGTTTACGGTTTTAGATCGAGCGGATTTGCTCATTGCTATTCCTCAAATAATTCCAATTGTGTTCCTGACAGCTCACTCAGGACCTCTCTGGCCCTATCTTGCCAGTGTATTGACTCAGCCAGTTCTTTCTTCCACCGTAGTGAAGGTTCGAAGCTCAGGGATGATCGAAAACCCTCCAGTTCCAGATCTTCTGTCAGATAAATTTTGTATCCAGATCCTCTCGCTCGTTCAGCAGTCCAGTAAATCTCAAATACGGCTGATGGACACCAGTATCTCGTCAGGCAGTCATACCCCTGAATATCTTCCCCACAATCATCCCACTCAGTCAGTTCAGTCCTCAATTCCTGCCAGCGACACTGAATCAAACTTTCAGGATCAATTGCATCTATGGCCATGATTCAAAGTACTCATCAGTATTCAGTTCAGGTGGCACACGTGTCTTCCCGTCGATCTCTCCAAGATAGAGATAACCAATAAGTCTCTCATTCTCTGCCAGCCCAATACCAGAGAGTACCGTCGGATGGTACGCCATGGAACCAGTGCGCCAAATTGCCCCAACTTCGAGGGCATGGGCAGCCAGCAACATATTCTGCGCGGCGGCACCCGCAGAGAGCATCTGCTCTATTTCAGGCACTTTGGGATGTGGCTGAATTGTCGCGATTACGACGATGATCATCGGTGCGCGACCAGGTTTCATGCGGGCTTTGTCTATGGCTGCCTGTGTCATTTCTGGCTGATCTTCCAGTTGTGCCCGGACAAACAGATCTCCTAATTTTTCAAGACCCGGTCCTGAGATTTCCAGGAAGCGCCAGGGTTTAAGCTGACCATGATCAGGGACTCTGAGTGCTGCTTTAAAAATTTTACTTAGAACGCTCCGGTGAGGAATTTCACCACCCAATCTGGGTGCAGAAACTCTATTGTGCAGTGCTTCCAGCGCATCCATCGCATATTTCCTAGACAAATCAGTCTGTTCACAACTTAACTTACCAAACATTCGTACCATACTTGATTAGGGTGAAGCGGAAAAGTTAAGTATTGCCTAAACTCGAATCTGGAGATGTAGACCCTATACATATCAACTACCAGACATTTAGTCTTCAACGATACGGGTCTTCCGGTACGACTCCGGGAAGTGACAATCTGATATACGGGCCGCATTTGACAGTCTGTCCAACATTAGAAGTCAGTACCTGCGACTCGAAAATTCGCAGGTTCTTTCTGATACACTTGTGCCCCGCCCATGAGCGATTGCTTTATTCCATCCATGATCAACGATCACCAGCCTTTCTTTATTAAAAAGCTGCACGGGAAATTTGAGAGGTGGTACAGCCGACACTTTGTCGCACCGCATCTGGCCTCACTTGGTAGCAACAGCAATATGATGAAACCGTGGAACATCGATATCCACGGTGCTCATATAAGAATCGGAGATAACCTTCATGTTGTCACCGCGCCTGATCGGAGGGTATCCCTGTCTACCTGGCAGGTTGATGAGTATGAAGGTCATATTAACCTCGGCGACAATTGCCTGCTCTGCCCCGGGGTAAGAATGGATTCCGGATCAAGCATAACTGCCGGAAATAACTGCATGTTTGCCGCTGGCAGCTATGTTACCGATGCTGACTGGCATGATATCTACGACCGCACCAGAAGTGTCGGACAAACTTCACCGGTGATCCTCGCGGACAATGTCTGGGTGGGTGATGGCGCGACAATATGCAAGGGCGTAAAAATCGGCGAGAACAGCATTATTGGTGCTGGAGCAATTGTCACTTCCGAAGTGCCAGCCAATTCTGTCGCGGCCGGGAATCCTGCAAAAGTCGTAAAACAGCTTGATCCCGACAGAGATATTGTCACCCGGGCAAACATGTTTGAAGACCCTGCGGCACTCGATGAAGAGGTCGAGCGCATCAATCGATATGTACTTGGCAACAACACAATGTTTGGCTGGGTACGATCGATCCTGTTTCCGAGGAGGGGTGACTAGAAGTCCCTGGCTGAAAGTCTTTAACTGAATGTTCCTAACCGAATATTCTCAATCGAACGTTCTCAACCGAACGTTCTTACCCGAAGAGATAGGCTACTGTCTCCAGGCCCTCACTTCTGCGGCCATATCGCTGTCGTGAGAACGATAAGGATTAATATCAACACCACCTCGACGGTTAAATCTTCCCTGGATGTTAAGCCTGTCCGGTGTGCATCGATTCATGATATCCACGAACATCCGTTCGATTATCTGTTCGGCAAATTCTTCATGCTCACGATAGGAAATCAGATACTTGAGAATACCCTCCTGAGAAATATTTTTGCCGTTGTATTGAATGGACACGCTGGCAAAATCCGGTTGCCCTGTTATTGGGCAGATTGATCTGAAGAGGTGGGTATAAACGGTTTCCCTTACGATTGTATCGCTGACTATTGTCAGAAAATCCGGATTCCAGTGATATTCGTCGATCTCGACATCAAGATGATCCAGGCTCTGACCCATCAGTACGCCCACACCACTTTGTTGAATCTGTTCAGGCGAGTGCAAAGCGACGCTCACAGGTGCCCTGGCAGCAACCGTCAGATCAGATTCGAGTGTCTCAACTATCTCACTACGGCTGCTAAATTTAGTATTGCTGTAAGAGCCCAGATAGAGCTTGACTGATTTTGATTCGATAATATTGGCGGATTTCGCCGGAACCTGAAACTGGGCCAGCGCGACTTCGGGCTTGCCGCTATCATTCAGCCAGGTGAACTCATAGGCATTCCAGGTATCCATCCCTCTGAAAGGCAACGCATCTTCCGTGATACCAAGTGCAGAGCGTTGCTCCATTCTTGGTATCGATGCCAGCAAAGAAGGCTTGTAAGTCGATACGAAATCTACTTTTCTATCCTCTCCGGGATAGTTGCTGAGTATCTTTTCGTCGGTCATGATGACCACTCTTTAAGCTTCAAGCGACGAAGTTTCACTGCAAAGTGGAACATTTGTCAATATATCGCGACCCGAGGCGCTTTTTCACCGATAGCTGGTTGATTCCAGATTACCGGTTCTACACCTGACAGATCAGTTCTGAATCGGTATGCTTCACGACTTCGCGACCAATTAAGACCAACTAAGACCAACTAAGACCAATTAGAGAATATTATGCGCCATTTACCACTCCTGGCTCTATTAATCCTGACAGGCAACAATTTAAACGCCAATCAACTACTTGAAGAAGTTGTCGTGACCGCAAACCGGTCAGATCAGACGGTTGCGGATGTTGGTTCAAACATCTCTCGAATCGTTGATATCTCCAAGATTGGCCATACACATATAAACGAGACGATGCAGCGTGTCTCGGGTGTCTGGATTAGCAGAGGCAATGGGCAGGAACATCTCACTGCCCTTCGATCGCCCGTACTGACGGGTGCAGGTGGATGCGGTGCTTTTCTGACTGCCCAGGACGGCATTGCACTACGGGCAAATGGCTTCTGCAATGTAAATGAGCTCTTCGATGCCAATTCAGAACAGGCCGGTCGAATTGAAGTCATCAAAGGCCCTGCTTCGGTGGTGTACGGCTCAAATGCCATGCACGGCATGATCAATATACTCACACCCAATCTAAGTGATGAACGCTCATTTTCAGTGGAAGCTGGACCCCATGATTATTACCGCTCCAAGCTGACTGCTGGTGCCTCAAACTGGCGGGTCGACTTAAATGGTACCACCGATGGTGGTTACAAAGATCAGTCAGGGTTCGATCAACAGAAGGCAACGTTTAAATACCAGAGTCAATTCTCTGGATTCGATGTTACTTCAGTGTTAAGTGTCTCGAATCTGAATCAGGAGACGGCTGGCTTCATTCGGGGCCACAACATTTACAAGGATGACCACGCAGCCAAACAGAATCCAAATCCGGAGGCTTATCGAGAGAGTGAATCTGCAAGGTTATACGCCATCATGGAAAAAGAACTGTCCAATGGATCAGAACTGACCCTGACACCTTACCTTCGCAGAATCCGTATGGACTTCATCATGCACTTTCTACCAGGTCAGGCGACAGAGACGAATGGCCACGAGAGTATTGGATTGCAATCCGCATGGCGACTGGATAACTGGCAATTTGGTGCGGATGTTGAGTTTACCGATGGCTCCCTTGAGGAATCACAAGCCAATCCAACAGCCGGTAGTGCTTTCCTGATGACAACTATTCCAGCAGGTGATCACTATGACTACGATGTTGATGCCAGGATTCTGGCCGCTTTTGCGCAATACACCAGGGATCTGACTGACGACACCCGGATTATCGTAGGTGCTCGCTATGAACAGGTAAAGTATGACTATGACAACAATATGCTCACGGGCCGAACCAACGACGCCGGTGTACCTTGTGGATTCGGCGGCTGTCGATTCAGTCGACCCGCTGACAGAAGTGATACTTTTAATAATGTCTCACCCCGATTGAGTGTCACCCACTACCTGACGCCAGACAGTCAGCTTTATTTTCAATTGTCACGAGGTTTCAGGGCACCTCAGGCGACTGAATTGTACCGTCTGCAGGCAGGGCAGTCTGTGAACAATATCGATTCCGAAGAACTGGACAGTGTCGAACTGGGTATTCGCGGAGATTTAAATGCGCTTGCCTACGATGTATCTCTCTATTTCATGGAGAAAGATAATTTCATTTTTCGTGATACCACCAGGACGACAGTAGACAATGGCGAGACTTCTCACCGCGGCATTGAAATCTCCCTTTCATACGAGTTCTCTGATTCTCTCTCGGGTGATCTGGTAGCAACCTTTGCGCGCCACGAATACGAGAATAATCCCGCATTGTCTGCAACACTCGTAAAAGGCAATGATATTGATACTGCCCCCAGAGAAATGGGATCTGTCAGATTAAACTGGGCACCTGTGGGCAATTTCAACGGTGAACTGGAATGGACCTATCTTGGCGAATACTACGAAGATCCGGCTAATCAGCATGAATATGATGGACATTCTCTGGTTAATCTCAGGCTGAACTATGAAATCAATGACAAAATTTCTACCTTCTTCAGGGTTATCAACCTGACAGATACTGATTACGCCGAGAGGGCAGATTTCGGATTTGGATCTGACCGATATTTTGTTGGTGAACCTCGCTCAGTTTATGCAGGCATTCGAACCAGCTTCTAAATCATTCCAGACACCAACTGAGTAACAGACATTACGCTATTTACTATCCTGATCAGCATGAGGTG
>CAZJRI010000039.1:30560-36686 GCA_964548025.1 uncultured Pseudomonadales bacterium | reverse complement strand
CGTAGGCGATATGACCTATGAAGAACTGCTAATCAATGGCGATGACCAGTTTGAGTGGCAACTACCCGGGGATGAATGGAATGCGATTTCTCTTAACTATACCTCGGGTACAACAGGTGATCCGAAAGGGGTTGTCTATCATCACCGGGGGGCTTATTTAAATGCTGTAAATAATGCCATGAGTTGGGAAATGGGTCTGCACCCTCGCTATCTGTGGACCCTGCCTATGTTCCATTGCAACGGCTGGTGTTTCCCCTGGACGCTCGCAGCGACAGTAGGTACAACTATATGTTTACGCCACGTTCGCGAAGATGCTGTTTATACTGCCATCAGAGAGCAGGGCGTGAGTCACTTCTGTGGAGCGCCTGTCGTTCTGAATAGTCTGATTAACGCACCTGAAGAAATGAAAAAAGGTCTGCCGGACAAGGTCAAGGTTATGACTGCCGGTGCTGCCCCGCCTGCTGCTGTGATACAGGGTATGGAATCTCTTGGATTCGAAGTTACCCAGGTTTATGGATTGACTGAAACCTACGGCCCAATGATTGTCTCAGCATGGAGGCAAGAGTGGGATCATCTTGGCGCTGAAGAAAAGGCAGCATTGAAGGCTCGTCAGGGAATATGTTCAGTGCTTGCAGGCGCCATGATGGTAGCTGACCCTGAAACTCTGGAACCTGTACCATTCGATGGCGAGACACAGGGTGAGATCTTCATGCGAGGCAACATCGTCATGAAGGGATACCTTAAGAATCCCGTTACTACCGAGGGTTCATTCGCCGGAGGGTGGTTTCATTCAGGAGACATTGCTGTTTGCCATCCTGATGGTTACATACAGATAAAGGACCGCTCAAAGGATGTCATCATCAGTGGTGGAGAAAACATCTCCAGTATCGAGATAGAAGATGTACTATTCAAACACCCACAGATTCTGGAAGCAGCAGTTGTCGCCAGATCTGATGCAAAATGGGGAGAACATCCTTGTGCCTTTGTCACCCTGAAAGAAGGGGAGTCAATGTCCGGGGACGATGTTATCGAATACTGCCGCCAGGAATTAGCCAGATTCAAAGTGCCTAAGACAGTCGTTTTCGGCCCATTGGTAAAAACTTCAACTGGCAAGGTACAGAAATACCTGCTGCGGGAGCAGGCAGAGGCAATTGATGAATAGGTTTTAACTTAACAATATTCGGAGCAGGTGAATTGGATTCGAGTATTCAGATAGTACTGGCACGTCAGACAGATTGTGTTGAACTTGGGGAGATGTCGCGAGTGCTCATTGAACACGGGCTGAAATGGCGCTGGAAACCGTCACGCATACTGAGACTGATTCAGCATCGGGACTGTGTCGTTGTTACCGCAAGGGATAAATCAAGTCTGCTTGGATTTGCTGCGATGGAATTCTATGAAGTGCATGCGCATCTTAATCTGCTCGCAGTAAAGCCAAATTGCCGCAGAAAGGGTATCGGGCGGGAATTGCTGAGCTGGCTTGAATCGTCTGCCACTATCGCTGGTATGGATTTTATTACCCTTGAGGTGAGGGCCAACAATGGCCTGGCAATCACGTTTTACGAAAAGGCAGGCTACGGAATAGTTCAGCTCTACAAGGGTTACTATAATGGAATAGAGGATGCCTATCAGATGAAACACCAACTCATCAGCCATGAAATGGCTGCTCAAAGACCCTGATTAAACAGGTTAAGGGAACTTAATGAGTCTATGGCAATGGCAGGAATTACTGGACGCCTGCGGCCTGAAGGTTGATGAATCAGGCCCGTTAATTTCAGGTATATCAATCGATAGTCGTTCAGCGCAATCCGGTGATCTGTTCATCGCGCTGTCTGGAGATCCCGGACCCAGGTTCAACAGTTCTGGTGCGTCCGGGAGAGATGGCCATGACTTCGTTACTGACGCGGTTAGCAGAGGTGCGAATGCGGCGATGGTATCAAAGGTAGTTGATTGCAGTCAGCCTTGCCTTATGGTCGAAGATACGCTTGATGGGCTCTGGCAACTGGGTGAATTTGCTCGGAAAAGAATGCAAGGCAAAGTGGTTGCTATTACCGGCAGCAGTGGCAAAACAACAACGCGTCAATGGCTGGAGCACTTGCTGAGACGACAGGCAAGTACTCATGCATCCACTGGTAGTCTGAACAATCATTGGGGGGTGCCGCTGTCTCTGGCAAGAATGCCAGAGCTGAGTGAATACGGTGTTTTTGAGATCGGGACCAATCATCCAGGTGAAATCAAAGCCCTTGCAGAACTAGTAAACCCGGATGTTGCTATTGTACTGAATGTACTACCGGCTCATATCGGTAATTTTGGTACGCTTGAAAACATCCGCAGAGAAAAATTAACCATCTCATCAGGTCTGAAGGACCAGGGCATCGTAATAGTACCGGCAGATCTGGACATCTCCGGGATCAACACAGACAAAGTAGTGACATTTGGCTACGCGCAGGGTTCAGATGTCTGCGCAGAAGCTGTTTCCGAATCTGATGTTGACTATTGTGAAGTAAACGCCAGCGTATTTGGCAGGAAAATAGCTTATCGGTTGTCGGTGGGTGGGGAACACAGAGTGATAACTTCACTGGCTGTGCTCGCTGCAGTTCATTGCCTGGGTGCGGATGTTCAGACTGCCGCAGCAGATTTTGCCGAACTTCCCGTACCAAAAGGACGGGGTAATATCCTGTCGGTTTCGGGTATCAAGATTATTGACGACAGCTATAACGCCAACCCTGTGAGTATGTCCTATGCGCTTGAAGCCCTTAAAAAGATACCGACGGGTCGCAAACGAGTTGCCATTATCGGTGAAATGCTGGAACTGGGAGATAAATCGGAAGCGGCTCATGCTGAGATTTCGGCGTTATTCAAGGAGCTTGACCTGGTGATAACAGTTGGCGAGGGATTCCTTAAGAGCCCGGGTGAATGGCAGCACGTGAACACTGTTGAAGATCTGGATATTGAAAAGCTGGTTAGTGTTCTTGATTCAGGTGATGTCATCCTGGTGAAGGGTTCCAACAAACTATTCTGGAAATCCAACTTCGTCGAGAACCTCAGAGACAGGCTTGAATCGAAATAACAAAAAAAAACCCGGACTATTGTCCGGGTTAAATTACCATTAGGAGTGACACTTGCGCCTTTCATCGCATCGGGACTTCTGGAGCCCTGAATCAGCATGCATTGACGATGGGGGCGCAATACATCCTGCTTCTGATTAAAAGATAGTTTCGATTTCGGATTTCGCCAGTTTTTCGTTAGATCATTTTGAAATTAGTGTATCTGAGGCTTTTGGGGACTCTGTTCATTGGATTCGTGAGCAGATGTAGCCGATTTATTGCGGGAATCGAGCTCAGGTGATTGTGCATCCTCAGCGGTTTGTTCGGGTTGGTGCTCTTCAGCAATTTCGGCTTCCTCAGAAGGTGATTGTTCTGAATCATCCCGGGCGCCTTTCTCATCCTGGCCGTTGATAGCATCTTCGTCCTGGCTTTCGACAACATCCTCATCCTGGCTTTGGGCGGCGTCTTCATCCTCGCTTTCGACATCATCGCCTTCCGCGGACTTGTCTTCGCTAATCGCAACTGCCTGGCTGATTGCTTCCTCTACATCCTCAGGGGAGGGATGTGATTCTGCGTCCATATAGAGTTCATTCTCTTCTTCGTCGAGTTCGCTACTGCCGTGCCAGGGCAGGAGATGGTGATCATCATGGTAATGAATGTCTACAAATGGGTATTTGATGATCTTGAAGTAGGGTGAGTAGTCAAAGTCACTGGGTGTGCATAATTTGGGATTCCGTCGAAACATTTGCATTTTTTCATCTTCAGACAACTTTACGAGTGGAAGAATCGGAAACTGTACGAAGGCAAACGCTTCAGCAATCATCGTTGAGCAGACTGTCCGAGTAGATCTGCCAGGATTATGTTTGAACAGGCTCGATCTCCATTTCCTGGGCATGATTGACCAGGGAAACAGGAATCGGGCGAGATCAATGATCTGCCGTACGTCGTAGTCCACACCCAGGCGGCTGATAGCGTAACGGATTACCTGATGCACGTCCTTGTAGCCGAGCCTGGCAGGTCTGCAGATTCGAAGATGCTCATTCGCATAGTTGTCCAGATTGTGTACGACTGTGCCATGACCGAGCAGACTTTCTATAATGAGTCGATCAGCCGGGTCTCCCTGGTAGTGATGGATGACAATCTTCTTGAGATCCGGATCTTCTATATCGTGTAGGCGGCCAATATAAAGAGCAGCATGAGTCCAGGGACTCTGTGTTGTCAGCCTGATAACTTCTGCAACACGGGAACGACCCTCTACAAGCAAAACATCGCAAAGCTTGAGTTCGTGTTTTATTCGCTCAAAGTCACTCAGCGGGATGTCACGATGTGAGACTTCCCTGTTAAGCCAACCCACAATGGGTTGGGAGACAAAACTAAATACACCCATTGTCGTCTATGCTAGATGTTGTCAAGGTATGCATCATTATTGTTGCATCATTATCAGTTTATGGCCAAGGATTGATGAGATCCCTAGCCTATAGTATAGGCTTATTCCGGTCAGGTGGTATGCAATCTGACCGGGTTGAGACAGCAATTCTGCCCGTTCCGGTCGTATTGAGTCTCTCGGTCCAGATGCCGATAAAATGCATTTCCGGAAGATTTTCCTCAAGATTGATCTGTCCGTCCAACGACAGACTCATTCTGTTAATCCTGAAGCCATCCTGTCGCTTATGAAAGTCCGCGGCGGGTAGGATAAAAGGCCGTTCCGTGTAATAATCTGCTCATTCCAGAGAGCATACCTAATGATCGTCGATCGACTCGGAAGACAGTTTAAAAATCTACGTGTCAGCCTGACTGCGGCTTGTAACTATGCATGCACCTATTGCGTACCGGATGGCAAACGACTCCTGCGGGCTCAGAATGAGCTACCGGCTACGGAGCTATTGAAGGCAGTTAAATATCTTCAACAAGCCGTCGGAATAGACAAAGTGAGAATTACCGGTGGTGAGCCATTAGTCACACCAAAATTCGATGAGTTTCTCCTCGGGGTAATGGAATTGCCACTTCAGGATGTGAGTCTGACCACGAACGGCCAGTTACTGCTTGATAAATATGACGTAATTATCGAATCCGGTATTAAAAGGATCAATATCAGCCTCGATACACTTAATCCTGTCAAATTCAAGCAAATAGCCCGGGGTGGCGATCTTGATGTCGTGCTGAATGGCATTGAAGCTACTCTCAACGCCGGTATCAAGGTCAAAATTAATATGGTGCCGTTGCGCAGCCAGAATACCCACGAAATTGTAACGATGCTCGATTACTGTCTTGAGCGGGGTATTGAATTGCGATTTATTGAGCTGATGCGCATGGGGCACCTGCTCAACAGTAATGATTTTCAGCAGGATTTTCTATCAATGGAAAGCCTGCTGGATGAAATTAGCTCAAGCTATGAATTTGCGCGTACAGATGCTCCTCACGATTCAACGGCTGCCCGATTTGAAATACCCCATAAAGGTGTTTTCGGCATAATCGCAAATGAAAGTGAACCGTTTTGCCGATCGTGCACTCGACTTCGATTGTCCTCGGATGGATATCTGTACGGCTGTTTGAGTAACAGTCAACGGGAATATATCGGCGATTTGCTGGAATTGCCTCCTCACGTCGCACTACCAAAGTTTCAGAAAATACTCGTCAAAGCCCTTGCGGACAAGAAACTGGCTTTCCAGGGTGAAACCACGGTGATGAAGCTCATTGGCGGATAAGAACCCGTTCTTCATCTCGCTCCTCATCTCGTTCTGCATCTCAATGTCTATACTTGAAGAATTCGCTGAAGGTATAGCTTATGAGATTCTGGATCGTATTATTGCTTGTGATAAGTCTGACAGCCTGTGCTTCGGGTAGAAGCGAGGGCTGGTACTCCCTCGTTGACTGGACAGGTCTTGTCGATTGGGAAAAGACCGAGAGATCAAACCAGTGGGCAATAGACGACGATGCACTTCTTTATGTAGCAATGCCAACCCAGGAATTATTGAAAGATTCTTTCCACGCGAAACTAACAACCACCTTTCAAAGATATTATCCAAAGACACGGGCAGCAATTCATCGTGAATCGCTAAGACAGAGTTTTGTCAGCGCG
>CAZJRI010000039.1:20722-30550 GCA_964548025.1 uncultured Pseudomonadales bacterium | reverse complement strand
CAATATGCTGGTATGGACTATCTGATTTACCCACATATCAGAAATATCGAGGACCCTGTTAAATCCAGATTTCCGGATGAATGGAAAAAAATATTTGAGAAGAAGACCTACGATATTCGTCGAGGCCATCTTGATATGGATATCCTGATTTTTGTCATAAGTGATGAAAATCTGGTGGATCGCCTGACGCTGGAAACAAGCCCCAGAATTCTGGCTCAGGATGACTCTGAGCTGATGTTTGAAAAGCTTGATGATTTCCTGCGTGATCTGAGTCGTTAACCCGGGGGTTTCATCAGGGCTATGCCAGTCAAAAATCAGACATCACGATTTTGAGTTTTCTCCTTCAATTTTCATAGTGACTAACGTCTCACAGGATAGGGGATGGTACTGGGCGGCAGGATCACTGAGAACATGAAAGTAAGAACGTATAATTAAGAACACATAATCAAGAACATCGAGTCACATCGAGAGACGGAATCTGTTTGCTCCATTGGTCTCAACAGCTAGTGCCGATTCACCACCTGACTGGTGTAGTAGTGGAAAATATACTGAAATTTCCGTGCCTTTGTCGGGATCGTATTTCAATCCTATATGGCCGTTGTAGTCATGCACGATGCCATGCACAACAGAGAGCCCCATACCAGTGCCCTTGCCAAAATCCTTGGTGGTAAAAAACGGATCAAATAACCTGTCCTGAATCTCTTCCGGAAATCCCTCACCATCATCCTGCACACGCATCACATGGTATGCACCACTAAATTCAGCCCGGCAGGAGGAACACGTATGGACTTCAACATTTTCGGATTCAAGGCAGACAGACAAAGTTCCTTTATTGTCCATTGCATCCCTTGCATTGATACCCAGATTTAACAGCACCCGATGCAATTGATTAGGATCGAGGCGTGCATAGCGACTATCTGATGGGTAGCTTTCTTCGATTTCAACGGTAGAAGACAGAGTAGCCCGTAGCATCTGAATGGCCTCGCGCATCTCATCTTCGAGGTTAACCGCCTGGGTTTCTGTAAGAGGAGTTCTGCTAAAATCAAGCAGTTGTCTGACCACTTTCTTGGCACGACTGCCTGCCTGATGAATCTGTTCCACATAACGCCTGATATTAGCTTCAAGTGGAGAATCGAGTGCGAGTTCTGCGTAGCCCAGAAGAGAAGCCAGTACATTGTTGAAATCGTGAGCAATGCCGCCCGTTAGCTGCCCCAGAGCTTCCATCTTGTGAGCATGAATGAGCTTCTGCTCCAGTTCCTTGCGTTTTTGGATGTGCTCAAGCCCGCCCACCATTCGAATGGGCCTGTCATCAGAATCCCGCTCCACTACTTTGCCGCGCGCAGCAAACCACTCATATTCACCATTGATCCCTTTAAGACGATACTCGCAATAATAGGGAATGGATTCATCATTCAGGTGACGCAAAAGATGGTATTTCTGCAGAGGACGATCAACAGGGTGAATGACCTGTTTCCAGAACAGGTGGTCAGAACCCTTGTCTTCAGTATATCCCAGCAGGTTAGTCAGGCGCCCGTGATAGGTGAAAATGCTGGTTCGAAGATCCCAGTCCCAGTGCAGGTCGACAATTGCATCGAGAGTAGTGGAGGTGCGACGTGAATCTTCGCGGTAGAAAAGCAGCGAACTGATCCATCGATTCTGGTACAGGATTGAGGCAAGCAGCAGGCAGACTAGAAACTGCATGAGAAGGCTTCCTGCAAGCAGGATGAGAATTATGCCGATTACGACCGACCCGGCCAAGACCCACCATGGGGGCACGCCGTGATCATCTGATTTCAGATCAATTTTTCTTGCTGCTTTAACAATGGTTGCTATATCAAACAAAGTAGGGCAATCGTCCTGACTGTAGTATCTTGCGTACTTCGATTAACTTATCGACCAGACGAATATAAAAATTAGCGGTTTGCCGACAGTTTGCGCTAATCAATTCACGGGCTGAAGGCTTGGATACTCTATGAACGAACAGGCTCCATATTCACTATTGGCGGCACTTGAAGATATTAAAGACAAGAAAACACCGCCGGTCCACCTGTGGAACCCGGATGTCGTCAAAGATATTGATATGGAAATAAAGGCAAATGGCGATTGGTTTTACATGGGTACGCCAATAAAACGACACAGACTCGTCCACCTGTTTGCTTCTGTTCTGAGAAAGGAACCAGATGGTGACTATTATCTGGTCACACCGGTTGAAAAATGCCGCATTCGCGTGGAGGACGCGCCATTTCAGGCAGTGTTGATGGACGTAAGAGGAGAGGGTGAGGATCAGGAGCTGTCGATTACCACCAACCTGGCTGAAAAAGTCGAGATTGATGCTGATCATGAACTGCGCTTCGAATTCAATTCATGTTCCGGAGAATCATCACAGTATGTTCATATCAGGGAGGGGCTTGATGCTCGCCTTAATCGAAACGTCTATTACCAGATGACTGATTTACTTGTTGAGGCTGATCTCGATGGAACGACCTGGCTGGGAATCTGGAGCCATCGCATATTCTTTCCCGTCATCCGAAAATCAGAGCTGGCTGAAATGAGCCAATAGTGCAATTTTTTTAGCTATGCGTATTACATATTGCCGTAATTCGGCCCACCCGTACCTTCAGGTACAACCCAGTTAATGTTCTGGGCAGGATCTTTTATATCGCAGGTTTTACAGTGTATGCAGTTCTGTGCATTGATTTGAAATCGCTTGCTGCCGTCTTCTTCTTCAAGAATCTCGTACACCCCGGCAGGACAGTAACGTTGGGCCGGTTCATCGTATTGTTTTAGATTGCTGTTGAGGGGAATTGTCTCATCTGCCAACTGCAGGTGGCAGGGTTGATCTTCCTCATGGGATGTATTCGTGAGAAATACAGATGACAATTTGTCGAAACTTAAAACACCGTCGGGTTTGGCATAATCCGGTCTGGTCGAACTGCTGGCAAGCTTGAGGGCTTCATGATCGGGCCTGGGTTCTTTCAGTGTCATCGGGAACTTGCCCTTCAACAAGAACTGGTCGAACCAGGTGAATGCAGACCCCAGGAAGAGGCCGAATTTGTGTAACCAGCCAGTTGTATTTCTTGCGACGTGCAGTTCATCATAAAGCCACGATGTCTCGAATGATTTTGGATAATCTGTAAGTTCTGAGCCGATATTGTCTTCTTTAACCGCTTTATACACTGAATCAGCAGCCAGCATGCCTGATTTCATCGCGGTATGTGAACCCTTCTGTTTAAGATTGTTCAGAAATCCGGCGTCATCACCAACCAGGAGTCCGCCCGGCATAATCAACCTGGGAAGCGAATACAATCCACCTTTGATTACGGCTCGTGCACCATAGGCGACTCGTTTACCACCCTCGAGATATCTGCTGATGATTGGGTGCTGTTTGAACCGTTGAAATTCATCATATGGGCTCAAATAGGGGTTGGAATAACCCAGATCGACAATCAGACCAACTGCGACCTGGTTGTCTTCCATATGATAGAGATAGGAGCCACCCAGGGGTTCTCCGGGAAGATGGCCTAGTGGCCATCCGACCGTATGCATTACCCGCCCGGGTACGTGATTATCTGGATTGATATCCCAGATTTCCTTGAATCCAATGCCGTAGTGCTGGGTATCTGCGTCTGAGCGGAGATTGAATTTCTCCATCAATTGTTTGCCCAGATGACCGCGACAACCTTCTGCAAAGACCGTGTATTTGGCATGCAATTCGTATCCCGCCTGGAATGTAGGTTTTTGCTCTCCGTCGGCACCGACTCCCATGTCACCGGTTGCGATGCCTTTGATTGAACCATCTTCGTTGTAGAGTACTTCGCTGGCGGCAAATCCCGGGAATATATTAACGCCCAGTTCTTCGGCTTGCTCCGCCAACCATCTGCATAGATTACCGAGACTTGTCGCATAGTTGCCCGGGTTGTGAAGAGCCTTTGGTACAAAAAAACCAGGTACGCGTATACCCAGTGAATTACTGATCAGGTAGTAGAGGTCGTCTTCACCAACGGGATTATTCAAGGGCGCACCCATCTCTTTCCATTCGGGGAAGAGTTCATCGAGTGCTCTGGATTCCAGAACGGCACCGGAAAGAATATGTGCTCCGATCTCCGAGCCTTTTTCAACGAGACAAACCGTGTACTCTTCACCAGCCTCCGCAACCTGCTGGGCGAATCTAATCGCTGTTGCGAGCCCTGCAGGTCCTCCGCCGACCACGACAAGGTCAAACTCCATTGATTCTCGTTCCACGTTTATTACTCCTCAGTTGCCACTTGGTGCGTATTCTTTCGTCAGTTTGAAAGTTCAATTAGTGAGACATAATTGTCTGCATTATTGTAAGGAAACTGACTTCCTAAAGGAAATCATTCAGATCTATATTGAGGGATAATTCTTCTCGTTAATAACATAATTAATAGCTTTAAAATTAGATACTTAGCGAACACACAGAGGTCAGAATGGCCCTTGACCCATATTGTAGAAACCGTCAGAATACGCGCTCTTTTAAGCGCCGGGTCTTAATACAGTCAGCCAATCCCGATGACAAGTCTTAGAAAAAAACGCTAAGCACTGAATCTGAAGCAGAGGCTCTTCCAGGTAGATCAATATTGAGCGAAGGATCAACGATTTAACCATCACGAGCAGAGGAATCCATGAAAGTTCTTGTAACTGCCAAGCGTGTTGTCGACTACAACGTGAGCATACGTGTACTCGGTGATAATAGCGGCGTCGATTTAAATAATGTGAAAATGTCCGTCAACCCGTTTGATGAGATTGCGATAGAAGAAGCTGTTCGCCTCAAAGAGGCTGGTAAAGCTGAAGAGGTTGTTGTGGTATCAGTTGGTCCGGCAGCTTGCGGAGAACAGATTCGAACTGCTCTGGCGTTGGGTGCAGACCGGGGTATCCTGGTTGAAACCGACGAGGATATGCAACCCCTTGCAATCGCCAAGGTAATCAAGGCGATAATCGAAAAAGAAGAACCAAAACATGGTATCACCGGCAAACAGGCGATTGACGGTGACAATAGTCAAACAGGGCAGATGATAGCCGCCCTGGCAGGACTTTCTCAGGCAACTTTCGCTTCCGTTCTTGAACTCGGCGATGACAATGCGACCGTCACTAGGGAAGTTGATGGTGGTTTGGAAACGATTGAAGTTAAGTTACCTGCTGTCATTACAACAGACTTACGATTGAACGAACCACGCTATGCTTCTTTGCCGAATATTATGAAAGCGAAGAAAAAACCGATAGATAACTATACTCCAGAGGATCTGGGCGTCGATGTGGCCCCACGGGTCACGACTTTAAAAGTTACGCCGCCTCCCGAACGTCAAGCCGGAATCATAGTTGAAACTGTTGAAGACCTGGTTGACAAATTAAAGAACGAAGCGAAGGTGATCTCATGAGTAGTCTTGTAGTTGCAGAACACGATAACGATACAATTAAGGCGCCAACCTTAGTTACGATTGCCGCTGCTCAAGCGATTGGGGGTGACATTGATGTGCTGGTTGCAGGTGCTGGTTGTGCCGGTGCCGCTGAAGCAGCATCTAAAATTGAAGGAGTAAGCAAGGTGCTCGTAGCCGACAACGATGTCTACGGTCATCAGTTGGCTGAAAATCTCGCTGATCTGGTAGTCGAGTTAGGTGGCAATTATTCCCATATTCTGAGCCCAACAACCACTTCAGGTAAGAACTTTCTTCCTCGTGTCGCGGCATTGATGGATGTAGCGCAGATATCAGATATCTGTGGAGTCGTTAGCGAAGATACTTTCGAGCGTCCGATATACGCTGGTAATGCAATCGCGACCGTCCAGTCCAGCGATGCAATTAAAGTGATCTCGGTTAGAGGTACTGCCTTCGACGGAGTAGCAGAAGAGGGCGGAAGTGGGACAATTGAGAGTGTTGATTCAGTCAAGGATGCGGGATTGTCGAGCTGGATCAAGGAAGATATCGTCAAGCTTGAACGACCTGAGTTAACGGCGGCGAGTATCATCATCTCTGGCGGTAGAGGCATGCAAAACGGTGACAATTTTACATTGCTTGAATCTGTTGCAGACAAACTGGGTGCAGCTATTGGCGCATCACGCGCAGCAGTTGATGCAGGCTTTGTACCCAATGACATGCAGGTAGGGCAAACTGGTAAAATTGTAGCACCTGACCTGTACATTGCTGTTGGAATAAGTGGCGCCATTCAACATCTGGCAGGTATGAAAGACAGTAAGGTTATTGTTGCAATAAACAAAGATGAAGACGCACCGATCTTCCAGGTTGCTGACTATGGCCTGGTTGCGGATCTGTTTAAGGCAGTGCCTGAGTTTGATAATTTGCTGGGTGACTAGATCCTAGCGCGGTTGAAGAAAAAGGCGCTCTAGAGCGCCTTTTTTTGTCGGGCAGTATATCAATCTAATTGCCTGGTATCGTTGTAGCCTTTGTTGATGGTCCTCATTGACAGTCCTTATCGATAGGGCATAGTCATCACTGACTGGCCAGCCACTCGTCGTCGGATTCACCTGAGATGCTCTCAAACAGAGGTGTTGAAAGGTATCGTTCACCCGTATCCGGTAACATTACGACAAAGGTGCTGTTGTCGTCAGCCTTTTCTGCAACCTGCAGTGCTGCATACATGGTCGCACCACTGGAGATTCCGCAGAAAATTCCTTCCTCTGCTGACAGTCGCTGAGCTGTTTCAATGGCCTTGTCGTCCGGAATCAGGATAATCTCGTCAATGACTGTCTTATCGAGAACACCGGGAAAGAAATCTGGGGTCCAGCCCTGGATCTTGTGAGGTGACCATTCTTTGCCGGAAAGCAAAGCAGCGTTTTCCGGTTCTGCGCCAATTATTTTGATGTCTGGTCTGGCTAACTTAATCACTTCACCAGCACCTGTGACGGTACCTCCTGTACCCCATCCGCTGACATAGTAATCCAGATCCTGTCCGGCAAAATCTCTTAGGACCTCTGGTCCTGTTGTATTGCGGTGATAGGCAGGATTCGCTGGATTGTTAAACTGGTCAGCTTTAAACCATCCGTACTGTTCGGCGAGTTCATTCGCTTTTTTAACCATGCCGCTACCTCGTTCCGCGGCTGGTGTTAAGATCACTTTCGCACCCAACGACTGCATGATCTTGCGTCGTTCTACTGAAAATGAGTCTGCCATCGTAGCAACGAATGGGTAGCCTTTAGCGGCACAAACCATAGCAAGTGCGATACCCGTGTTTCCGGACGTTGCTTCAACGACGGTTTGACCGGGCTTTAAATCCCCACTCTTTTCTGCATCTTCGATGATCGCAATGGCCAGTCGGTCTTTTACTGAAGAGAGTGGATTGAACGCTTCCAGTTTGACGAACATGTTTTGATTGGCCGGTGCCATATTATTCAGTCTGACAATCGGTGTATTACCAATGGTTTCAAGAATACTGTTATAGATCATGTGTGCTCCTCGGGTACGGTTCTTTTTTTGATTGAATAGCTAATAACAAGATTTTGATGTCAGCTTGGAAAATCTCCAGGGTCGTGACGAAATATATCGATAGTAAGACCTTTTTCAAGTGATTTCACTTTCAAATTCAAACAACTTTATTCCTTCGTCTACTAAATCTGATTCAGCGAATAGTACCTTGACGATTCTACCGTCAGTCGGTGCCGAGAGGCTGTGCTCCATTTTCATCGCTTCGATAATCGCGAGTTTCGTCCCCCTGGTAACATGTTCGCCTTCAGAAACCAGGATCGATACTATTTTCCCGGCCATGGGTGCCTGCAGGCTGCCTTCTTCTTCTGACTGTGCTGCATCCTCATTGGGAATTACAAGCTCGATTGTTCGGCTCCTGTCAAACAGTGTAATTCTGTCTCCTTGCCGGTGAATATGATACTGGCGGGTTTTCTGATCTACAGAAAGCTTGACTACGGGATCTTCAACCAGTGAATTGCAGATATATGAACAACCGGAAAAAGATAGTCCAAGAAGTTCGCCGATTTTCTCAATTCTGATATCGAACGTCTCTGATTCAGCTCTGAGAGTGCAGTGGGTTATTGATGGTCCAATCATTCGAAAGCTGGTGAGTGCCTGCCAGGGTGAACGGCTATCGACGCCAATCAGGAAACAGACTGCGGCACAGATCCCATGGTGCAATTCACTGGTCTGCAGTGGAGTAAGTACCTTCGCCAGGTATCTGTCCAGGTAGTCTGTTCCCAGTCCACCTGCGTGAAATGGTTTATGGGTTACCAATTGATGAAGGAAGTCGCGATTGGTTCTGATCCCTGCTATATGAACGTTTGAAATTGCGGTAGCCAGACGCTGAATGCATCCCGTTCTGTCAGTATCCCATGCAATAAGTTTCATTAACATCGGATCGTAGAAAACGCCAATGTGTTCGTTGTTGCTGATACCTGAATCGATTCTGATTTTGTCGGTCGCCGCCGGTAATTGCAGGTCGCTGATCCTGCCTGAGACAGGGAGAAATTCATTCAGTGGATCTTCAGCGTAGAGCCTGACCTCAATGGCATGGCCGTTGATTGAAATCTCATCCTGATGAAGAGGCAGCTCCTTCCCCATCGCGATCAGCAGTTGCCACTCAACGAGATCAATGCCAGTAATCATCTCCGTAACCGGATGTTCTACCTGAAGACGCGTGTTCATTTCCATGAAAAAGAATTGACCGTCTTCTCCTAATAAAAACTCAACCGTTCCTGCGCCGATATAGTTGACTGCTTTTGCCGCAGCAACGGCGGCCTGACCCATTTCCTGTCTTAATTCTTCTGACAGACCCGGAGCAGGTGACTCCTCAATAATTTTCTGATGGCGCCGTTGTAGTGAACAGTCTCTCTCATTCAGATGAACGCATTGACCTGACTGGTCCGAGAATATCTGAATCTCAATATGTCTTGGCTGAACCAGGTATTTCTCCACCATCAAGCTGTCGTTACCAAAGGCAGAGAGGGCCTCTCGTCTTGCCGACACAAGCGCGTCTTCAAGTTCGTGCTCTTTGTAGACGATCTTCATCCCTTTACCACCGCCACCAGCCTCCGGTTTGATCAGGACAGGCAACCCAATCTTCGTAATTTCTTCAATGGGAGCCTCATTAGTAATCTCGTTGATACCAGGCAGAACCGGTATACCGGCTTCCTGCATTTGTTGGCGAGCGGCGCCTTTTAATCCCATCAATTCTATCGCTGCTGATGGAGGTCCGACGAAGATGACGTCCTGTTGTTTGCAGCTGGTTGCGAATTCTGCGTTTTCAGACAGGAAGCCGTAGCCCGGGTGAATTGCCGTGACCTCAGCCTCAACTGCCACTTCTAGAATTCGTTCCTGGTTTAGATAGCTGTCCGACGGTGGAGGATCACCGATCAGATAGGCCTCGTCTGCAAGTGAAACATGCAGCGCGTGCTTGTCGGCAGAGGAGTAGACAGCAACTGTCTGCCAGTTAAGTTTTTTAGCTGTTTGAATAATCCGGCAGGCTATTTCACCCCGGTTTGCGATCAGTAATTTATACATGGTTACATTCTGAATATGCCAAATCGTGTTTCCGGTATCGGTTTATTCAGAGTTGCAGACAACGCCAGTGCAAGGGTATCTCTGGTCCGCGCAGGATCAAGGATACCGTCGTCCCATAATCTGGCGCTGGCGTAATAAGGATTTCCCTGAGCTTCATATTGCTCAAGAATAGGCTCGCGAAAACTCTCTCTATCCTCCTCACTCCAGGGCGTACCGGCTTTATCCAGGTTGGCTTCCCTGACCTGGGCCAGTACGTCTGCTGCCTGGGCACCTCCCATTACGGAAATACGTGCATTTGGCCACATCCAGAGAAAATTAGGATCGTATGCACGACCGCACATACCGTAGT
>CAZJRI010000039.1:5878-20712 GCA_964548025.1 uncultured Pseudomonadales bacterium | reverse complement strand
GGCTCCGAAACTGCCGCCAATCATGACTGTCAATTTAGGTACCTGGGCGCAGGCGACTGCGGTCACCATCTTTGCACCATGTTTTGCGATACCTTCATTTTCGTACTTCTCCCCAACCATGAATCCCATAATATTTTGCAGAAAAAGAAGTGGTATCTTCCGTTGGCAGCATAACTCGATAAAGTGTGTCCCCTTTTGTGCAGATTCCGAGAACAGAATGCCATTATTGGCGAGGATACCTACGGGCATACCAAAGATATGGGCAAAACCACAGACAAGTGTTGGACCAAATTTGGCCTTAAACTCATCAAATTCAGAAGCATCAACCAGTCTTGCTATTATCTCCCTCACATCATAAGGAATCGACAGTTCCCCTGGCACGATGCCGTAAATCTCTTCAGCATCATAAATTGGCGGTTCAGGGTCCTGTAACCTGAGTTGCTCGGGTTTTGTCCGGTTAAGATTTGAAACGATGGACCTGGTAATTTCTATTGCGTGTTGGTCATTTTCTGCCAGGTGGTCGGCTACTCCGGAGATTCGGGTATGAACATCACCACCGCCCAGGGATTCAGCACTAACCACCTCTCCTGTTGCCGCCTTCACGAGCGGCGGCCCTGCCAGAAAAATCGTACCCTGGTTTTTAACGATGATACTCTCATCCGCCATGGCTGGAACATAGGCTCCCCCGGCAGTGCAGGACCCCATGACAGAAGCTATCTGAGGTATCCCCTTGGAAGACATGTTAGCCTGATTGTAGAAAATCCGACCGAAGTGTCGTCCGTCTGCGAAGATCTCATCCTGGTGGGGCAGGTTGGCTCCACCGGAATCGACTAGATAAATACAGGGTAGGCAATTCTCCTCAGCAATAGCCTGGGCACGCAGGTGTTTCTTCACGCTCATTGGATAGTAGGTGCCACCCTTGACGGTCGCATCATTAGCAACAATCATGCATTCCTGCCCGGACACGCGGCCAATACCAGTGACAATGCTAGCGCAAGGTGACTCATCGTCATACATGCCGAAGGCAGCAAACTGTGATAGTTCGAGGAAGGGAGAGCCCGGGTCCAGCAAGTGATCGACCCGGTCTCTGGGCAATAATTTACCGCGGGAGACATGACGCTGGCGTGATGACTCACTTCCTCCTTTGGCTAACTGTGCGAATGCTACCTCCATTTCCTCTACTAACGAGGTCATATTGGCGTGATTGGTCTTGTATTCTTCAGACTGGGAGTTGATTTTGGTTCTTATGACAGCCATAGATAGGATTTACTTTGATTCATTAAACAATTCTCTACCGATCAGCATGCGACGTATTTCGGATGTCCCAGCGCCAATCTCGTAGAGTTTTGCGTCCCGCAACAGCCGCCCGGTTGGATATTCATTGATATAACCATTCCCACCAAGTAACTGGATTGCGTCGAGCGCCATCTGGGTTGCATTTTCCGCACAATACAGAATGACAGCGGCAGCGTCTTTGCGGGCTGTTTCACCCCTGTCACAGGCTGCAGCCACTGCATATAAATATGATCGAGACGCATTCATGCGGACATACATGTCTGCTATCTTCCCCTGCACCAACTGGAATTCGCCAATAGGCTGATCGAATTGTTTTCGTTCATGGATATAGGGTGTCACGACGTCCATACATGCCTGCATGATACCTATGGGACCCGCGGCCAGTACTACTCGTTCGTAATCCAACCCGCTCATCAGGACCTTTACACCCTCATTTTTTGCGCCAAGTATACTCGTTGCGGGAACACGACAATCTTCAAATACCAGCTCACATGTATTCGACCCTCGCATACCCAGTTTGTCGAGTTTCGGAGACCTGCTGAAACCGGAGGTTTCCCGCTCGACGATAAAAGCCGTAATACCTCGCGGACCGGTATCCGGGTCGGTTCGTGCATAGATTATGTAGGTATTGGCATCAGGTCCATTGGTGATCCACATCTTGCTGCCGTTCAGGACGAAGTCATCGCCGTCCTGTTCTGCCTTTAGCTGCAAACTCACGACATCAGAACCCGCACTGTGTTCGCTCATGGCCAGAGCGCCGATCGCTTTACCTGAGACAAGATCAGGCAGGTACTTCTTTTTCTGTTCGGCTGAGCCATTTCTGAATAGCTGGTTGATGCACAGATTTGAATGAGCACCGTAGCTCAATGCAACCGAAGCAGATGCACGGCTCAGCTCTTCAAGCGCGATAACGTGAGCGAGATATCCCATATTGGCTCCGCCATATGCTTCGCTGACGGTAATACCCAACAAACCCATTGCGCCCATTTTCTCCCAGAGGTCCATTGGAAATTGATTCGATGCATCAATTTCGGTTGCCCGGGGAGCTACTTCATCTGCCGCAAATCGATTAACCTGTTCCCTTAATAATTCAAGGGACTCATCAAAACCGAAGCTGAGGTTGCTATAACTTACCTGCATGAAATTCTCATATTTCGTGAGTCTAACTGACGGTCAAAAACGCTTCGCAGTATACCAATTAACTTCGCGTGCATGGGCATCGACCTGATCTGCGACATCAAGAATGAGTGCGAATAGTGCCATCCTGATGAGTACGCCATTATCTGTCTGACGAAAAATAGCGAGATTGGGATTTTCGTTCAGATCATTATCCAGTTCGTTGGCATTGCCGCGGGAGTCTCTCGGCAGCGGATGCATAATAACGGTATTTGGTTCACAAAACTCGGTATAGATAGATTGATTTAACCGAAATAATCCCTTGTACTTGTCTGCTTCTTCCTGGGAAGGAAAACGCTCTTCCTGGGTGCGTGTCAGATAGAGGATATCACTGCCGCCAATGCCCTCCTGCAGATCGATAGATTGAATAACCTGATGGCCGGATGCCAGTATCTCATCCACATAATCCTGGGGCAGGGCGAGTTCCGGCGGCGAAATCAGTGTGAAGTGAATATTGTCGAACAGTGCGAGCAGCCTGCACAGACTGTGAACTGCCCGGCCATGGCGCAGATCGCCCACCAATGCAATCCTGAGGTTGTCGATACCCTTGCCCTGACCGGCGAGTTCTTTGCGAATGGTATATAAGTCGAGCAATGCCTGGCTGGGGTGTTCATTTGAACCGTCCCCGCCATTTAAGACCGGTACACGACTTGCGGCAGCAAATTCTCCGACAGAACCTTCAATTTCATGTCGCATGACGATGACATCGCTATATCCTGACAATACCCGCGCCGTATCGTAGAAGGACTCTCCCTTTGAGATCGATGAAGCTTTTACTTCCGTCGTCTCTCTGACCTCACCGCCAAGCAGATTGAAAGCACAACCAAAACTGACCCTGGTTCTTGTGCTGGGTTCAAAGAACATACTACCCAGAATCGCGCCTTCAAGCACCCGGGTGACCCTTTGTCGGTGAGCATACGGCTCCATATTGTCCGCAACAGCAAAAACTGACTGGATTGCAGCGCGATCAAATTGTGAAACCGATAGTACGTGACTGCCTACGAAATCCATTGATACCTCATTGTGATTCTATTTTTTTACAGGGTCATATAATGCAGGATGTCGATTATCTATCGATTATCTACCAGTTGGATTCCGAACGGTGTGACTCACTATTCTCCGTGGGATCCTTGCTTGTAACTCCACTGGACCAGTTCTCTCATCCATTTATTCGCCTGGTCGCGGTCAGTGCTCTCGTGCCAGTATAAGTAGGTTTCCAGGTTTGGCACTTCAAACGGCAGTTCCAGATATTTAACCGGTAGCCTTGCAACAAGCATCTCGGCAAAGAGGCGAGGGACCGTCAACGCCAGATCTGTTCTGGCGACCAGTTCCGGCGTAGCGAGATAGTGTTGAGTTCGGAGTGCAATATGGCGGCGTTTCCCCATTTTGCCCAGGGCCAGATCCACGTGACCAAGTCCTCCCCGGCGGCTCGAAATGTGAATATGATTGATATTCATATAGGTGGCAAGATCAAGCTTGTCTTTAACCACGCTGTGATCGTTTCTGACCACGCAAACATGGGGATGGGAGAATAGCGGGGCCTGCCGAATTTGCGGATCCGGTGCAAGCGGAATATCCACGGCCAGATCAAGATTACCTGAAGCCAGCTCGATATTCATATCGCGACGTCGCACCTGATAACAGTCTATGGAAACCTGAGGCGCTTCCTCATGAATCTTGTCAAAGAGGTAGGGCAGGAGGATGTACTGACTGAGATCGGTCATGCTGACACGAAACCGCTTGTCAGAGTCAAGTGGGTCAAAGGATTCGCTTTCCTGTACACTCGACCGGATCAGTCCCAGTGCCTGTCGGACGGACCCGACAATGTTTTGTGCCACAGGTGTCGGTACCATGCCGTCTGCGGTTCTAACGAACATGGGATCGTTGAATAGTGTCCGTAATCGTGAGAGTGAATTAGAAACTGCTGGCTGTGTAATGCCAATGATTTCCCCGGCGCGGGTTAAATTTCCCTCTGTGTAGATTGCATCGAACACGACAAACAGATTCAGGTCTATATTACTTAGTTTCATAATTATTCTGGTGAATAATCACCCCGTTGAATCGAAAATCGAAAATTTGATAAACAGCGCTTATAGTATGTCGGAT
Organism: uncultured Pseudomonadales bacterium; assembly: GCA_964548025.1. Lineage (GTDB taxonomy): Bacteria > Pseudomonadota > Gammaproteobacteria > Pseudomonadales > Azotimanducaceae > JAHRVQ01. The sequence goes on along the minus strand of CAZJRI010000039.1, from coordinate 16,134 downwards.
TAGCACAATTGAGAAGTTAGAATTTGTAATTATTTGCGATATGTACCAGTTTAGACTGAAAGTAGTGATTGAGAGGGACTAGTGAGACAATATGCAGGCATTTTGCCAGCTTCCTGTACTGGTATTCATACCTTGTGCCCTGATCTGGCCATACATCATGCCCAATCAATTGATTGGGCGGCTTGAGTGGAATGCAGGACTTGTTATGATGCTAAAATAACCTTTATTATCAACAGAATATAACAATAACCTAAAGTAGGATTAAGAATACGTGAGTGAAATAGAATCAAACCGAAGATTACCTTTCGCTTTTGCGAAACGTCACGGTGTACTACTTTTAGCTGAAGAAACCGACTGCATACCCGAAGTACTCTTTAAAGCTGGTCTGAATCCACAGGCACTGGCAGAAGTTCGTCGATTTCTCGGTAAGGATTTCGACTGCAAAGAAGTCGATATACCCACTTTCGATCGAAATCTGTCAACCACATACCAGGACGATTCAGGCGAAGCGATGCAGATGATCGAAGATATTGGTGAAGAAATGGATCTTGGCAGTCTCGCAGAGTCAATAGCAGAGTCGGGGGATCTGCTGGAACAGGAAGACGATGCCCCCATAATAAAGTTAATTAATAGTCTGTTAACCGAGGCGGTTAAGGTAGATGCATCCGATATTCATATTGAGACTTATGAAACCCGGCTGGTTGTGAGATTTCGTGTAGATGGCGTTTTGCGGGAGGTCGTGAGTCCCCGGCGTGCGCTGGCACCTTTGCTGGTGTCAAGAATCAAGGTCATGGCGAAACTTGATATTGCTGAAAAGCGACTGCCTCAGGATGGCCGAATATCCCTCCGAGTAGGTGGTAAAGAGGTTGACGTTCGAGTATCGACAATACCTGCCAGTAACGGTGAGCGAGTGGTCATGCGATTGCTTGATAAGCAGGAGGGTCGCAGAGATCTCCCCAATATGGGCATGAATGATGCCGATCTTGCTGCCATGCAGAAACTCATAAAAAAACCTCACGGCATCATACTTGTCACAGGACCAACCGGTTCGGGTAAATCGACAACCTTGTACGCCTGCCTCGACCAGCTAAATGACCGGTCTCGAAATATTCTAACGGTAGAAGATCCTATTGAATATGACGTCGAGGGTGTTGGGCAGACACAGGTAAACGCGAAAGCTGATATGACCTTTGCAAAAGGGTTGAGGGCAATACTCCGGCAGGACCCGGATGTGGTGATGGTGGGTGAAATCCGTGATTATGAAACAGCGGATATATCCGTGCAGGCTAGTCTGACAGGGCACCTTGTCTTGTCGACTATTCATACCAACACTGCACTCGGTGCACTGACGAGATTGGAAAACATGGGTGTGCAGTCCTATCTGCTCAGTAACAGCATTATAGGATTGGTTGCACAACGTCTGGTTCGGCTGCTATGCACCGAATGTCGTGAGAGTTATACGGCTGATGAATACGAATGTGAATTTCTCAAAGTCGATAAGACTGATCCGCCGACTATATACAGGGAAATCGGATGTGAGAAATGCGCCTACGAGGGATACAAAGGGCGCCAGGGAATCTATGAGGTGGTAACCATTGATGATGAAATGCGCAGACTGATTCACAGCGGCGAGTCGGAATTGGGGCTGGAGGAACATGCCAGAAAGAACACGACCGGAATCAGAGAAGATGGTCGGATGAAGATACTCGAAGGTGTTACTTCAGTGGATGAGGTACTGAGAGTGACCTCAGAAGACTGAAGATGGGCTGAATATGGCAGCGTTTGAATATGTTGCCCTTACGAATAAGGGCAGACAGGAAAAGGGAACTCTGGAAGCGGATAGTTCTCGACAGGTTCGTCAGATCCTGAGGGACAGAGGCATGGCCCCTTTGTCCGTTGAATCTTCCCATGAAGAGAAAAGTTCATCGAATGCGCTGACCAACATCTTCAAACCTTCATTATCCGTTAGAGAGTTAGCACTCATTACAAGACAGCTTGCGACCCTGATCGCCGCAAGTCTGCCCGTTGAAGAAGCATTGCTGGCTGTTTCAAAGCAAAGTGAAAATCTAAAAACCAAGAGCATGTTGCTGGCCGTTCGGTCAAAAGTTATGGAAGGTTTTTCAATGGCGAACAGCTTCGCCGAGTACCCAAGAGCATTTCCTTCGCTATACAGGGCAACAGTAGCCGCAGGGGAATCGGCAGGGCATCTGGATCTGGTTCTGAACAGGTTGGCGGATTTTACCGAAGCTCAGCAGGCTTCACGTTCCAGAGTGCAGCAGGCGATGATCTATCCTGTCATATTATTTGTTCTGACACTCGCGATACTTGCAGGATTGTTGGGGTACGTCGTACCGGATATTGTCAAGGTATTCGCGGACACCGGGCAGGAATTGCCTGCACTCACCCGGTTGATCATATCGATTAGTGATCTGGTCAAAGATTACGGTTTATTCGTTTTCATCGGAATCGTTGTGCTGATTATTGCTTGGCAGCGGGCGTTGACAATTCCCTCCATTCGCCTGAACTATGATCGACGATTGCTGCATCTGCCCATCGTGGCAAAAATGAGTCGCGGTATGAATACGGCTCAATTCGCCAGTACCCTCAGCATTTTGTCATCAAGCGGTGTTCCGCTTGTTGATGCGATGAAAATAGCAGGCCAGGTGCTGTCGAATACCTGGTTACAGGAAAAGGTTGGAGATGCCACTGTAAAAGTGAGTGAGGGTTCCAGCCTGAATGCAGCACTTGAACAGAGTGGCTACTTCCCGCCGATGATGCTTCACATGATCGCCAGCGGTGAATCAAGCGGCGAATTGGATGATATGTTGTCGAGGGTTGCTACAAGTATGCAACAGGATGTGGAGATGCTGCTTGGCGTCCTGTTAAGCCTGTTTGGTCCTTTTATGTTGTTGATGATGGGAGGTGCTGTTTTCACTATTGTGATGGCAATATTACTCCCCATTATCAATCTGAATCAGTTAGTTGGTTAGTTATTTGAAATTGGTGATGCAATGAAGTTAGTAACAAAAAAATCTAGAAGAAAAAATACCAGCGGATTTACCCTGATCGAAATAATGGTCGTGGTGGTTATTTTGGGCATCCTGGGTGCGTTGATTGTCCCAAATATCATCGGTCGTCCTGATGAGGCGAGAGTTCAGGCAGCAAAAGCAGATATTGAGTCTATTGGTACGGCGCTTGAATTGTATCGACTGGATAACAGTATCTATCCCAGCACAGATCAGGGTTTGGACGCTCTGGTAACCGAGCCTAGCGGATTTCCCGAGGCGCGTCGCTGGAATCAGGATGGATATCTCAAGAAGCTGCCCGTTGATCCCTGGGATGAACCATATATGTATTTTAGTGAGGATCGCTCCTATGAAATATATTCCTACGGCGCGGATCGTAAGGAAGGGGGAGAAGGGGTGGATGCCGATATAAGTTCAGAAGACGATTAATGAGGCAGCATTGTTCCAGTGGGCCGATTGGGGGCTTCACTCTGGTTGAGATACTGGTCGTTCTGCTAATCGTGTCAATCATGTCGGGTGTGGCTATTGCTAATCTGCCGGGTATCGCACAAACACGTGATTTCGATACTGAAAGCCGGCGACTATTCACAATCCTGAACCTGGCACGGGAAGAATCGATTGTTCAGGCGGCAGAATTTGGTTTTAAGCCAACAGATGATACATACGGTTTTTACGTTTACGATGAGAGTCAGCAGAAGTGGATGCCATATACCCAGTTACCCTTTCAAGAACGTAATTTACCTGAAGGAATCAGTTTGGAACTGAGTGTAGAAGGGAAAGCGCTCGCCTTGTCGACTGACGATGAAGAAAAAGACATTCCTCCCATACTGTTACTATCAAGTGGAGAAATAACGCCTTTCACGTTGACGATCTTCAATGTCGATGATGATGGATCTGATCACATGCTCGAGAAGTCCCTGAGCAGTGATGGTTACAGCGATCTTGAGTGGCTGGATGATGAATAGATCGATCTTCTTTCGCCAAAGACGGATAATCCAAAAAGGTTTTACCTTGCTCGAAATAATGATCGCGCTTGCTATTTTTACCGTGGTTGCAAGCGCGCTGGTTCGAAATGCGAGCCAGGCAGTCAAGCAGACAGGCATTATTCAGGAGCGTACGCTGGGTTATTGGATAGCTGAGAACCATCTGAATCAGATGCGGGCACTGCCGCGAAACGAAGAGAATTTTCCCGGTCTTGGATCTGACCGTTTCAGTGTCACCATGGCTGGTCAGGAATGGGAAGTCGTTATGGATGTCGAGGCTACTGAGAATGCAGATATGCACCGTATCATCGTCAGCGTTTTTCGCCCGGACGATTCAGCTAACGATATTGCTGAACTCGTCGGATTTATAGGCAAGTATTAGTGCGCTTAAGTAAAGGTTTCACCCTGCTGGAAGTGTTGGTTGCAATGTCGATCTTTGCAGTCATCGGTCTGGGTGCAAATCGCATGCTGCGAACAATTATAGATACCCATGACATTACACAGGAGAAGATTCAGCAGTTCTCGAGTTTTACCAGGGTCTTCTCGGTGATGGAAAGAGATTTCAGTCAGGTGGTTCTCCGTTCTGTTCGGGATGAATACGGTGAGCCCCTGCCGCCATTCGCGATTGGCAATGGTCCTTATTCAGTAGAATTCAGCAGATCTGGCTGGAACAATCCTGCCGGATTCCCCCGCAGTAATATTCAAAGGGTTGCATACGAACTCTCGGACGATAACGAACTGATACGATATTTCTGGCTGGTGCTAGACAGAGCGGAGGATAGTGAACCAATCCGTCAGGTTCTCCTTGAGGAGGTGAGTGAATTCCAGATCAATGTATTAGATCTTGAGGGTGATTCGACTGATATATTTCCGGATATCGACAGTCGTTCATTATTACCGGTAGCAGCAGAAGTACTGCTGGTGACCGAGTCACTGGGTGAAATAAGAAAGGTTTTTGCATTCGTAGAAGCACCTACTCCGTCAAGAAAAAGCAATAACAGTTTTGGTGATGGGCAAGACATCAACGATAGGCAGGACTCCGATACGGGCAACGAAGTCAATGATCCGAATTCGAGTGGTCAGCGTGATCGTCAACGTCAACAGAACAATGACACCGCGAGTCCGGGGAGTAACCGTCAGTGAATCAGAGGTCTCAAAAGGGTGTCGCACTGATAACAATACTTCTTGTTGTTGTGATCGCTACCATCCTTGGCGTATCGATGACCACAGAACAGAATTTCGCTATTAATCGTGCACGCAGCTTTTTTGAACAGGGTATCGTTCGCCAGTACGCCTACGGTGGAGAAGAACTAGCCCGGCAGATCCTGCATCAGGATTTTATCGAGGCACCCCAGATAGATCATACGGCTGAAAACTGGGCAAACCGGCAGATGAGATTTGATTTCGAGGAGGGAGAAGTCGAGTTATTAATCGAGGATCTTCAATCGAGAATAAATCTGAATTCTCTTAGAGGCAGCAATTCACAACTAGCGAGGATGCGGCTGAACATTCTTTTATCCCAACTCGGAATAGATCCGGTATTTGTTGATCGAATTGTCGATTGGATCGACGAAAATCAGTCGGTGCTTCCCATGGGCGCTGAGGATTTTGAATACCTGGGGCTCGAACGCCCTTATCGGACGAACGGGCAAATGATGGTCGATATTTCCGAATTACGCCTGATTTTTGAAATGGATAATGAACGTTTTCTTGCGATAGCCCCATTTATTACCGCCCTGCCAGATGCCAATACCCGCATTAATGTCAATACAGCAACAGCACAGGTACTCCAGACTGTAGCATCTGGTCTCTCCCTTGCTGATGCCGAGAATCTGGTTCTAAGTCGGGATGAAGATCAACCCTACGAGTCTGTGAACGACTTTACCGGTGATCCATCAATACCCAATGCAAGCGGCATAATATCGGATAGTCTTAGTGTACAATCGAATTTTTTTCAGGTGAGTGTTCGTGCGCGGTATCAGGATCGTTTTGGTTATCTCACGAGTATCATTCAGCGGGATTCAACTGACGGAAGTATGCGAGTGATCTACAGGGATCAGGGCAGGAAGATTTTCCCACTTGTGGGAGATGATTATCTGGAGCAGGAAGGCGTAGCTGAAAATGGCTGAAAATTTATTCCTTCGCCTTAATGATGCAAGAGAAGACGATGCAGGACCCTATCATGTCGAATGGATGTCACTCGACAGGGCATCCGGCATTATTCGTTCGCGCGGAGAGGGTGATCTGGCATCCCTGTCTGAGATTGCATCTGATTTGATTCCTTCGGGTGACGTTTGCGTCATGTTGTCAGCAGAGGATGTCTTGTTAACCCAGGCAGCAATTCCCAGTCGGCAGATGCGGCAGATACTGCAGGCAGTACCTTATATGGTTGAAGAAAACCTGGCTACAGATATTGATCAGTGTCATTTTTCCGTGGGCAGGAGAGATGATGATGGCAATATTCCGGTTGCGATTATTGAATCTGAGAAACTTTCGAGCTGTCTGACATTGTTAAGAGAAGCTGGTATTGCACCTGATATCATGACAATCGACGTCCTGGCGGTACCCTACAAAGATGGTTGTACTGTAATGGTCGATGGAGACAGGGTACTTTTCAGGAATGGTCAATCCCTGGGGTTTGCGAACAGAACAGCACTGCTCGGTACAGTTGCCCAACTTTTGTCTGACAGTGACCGGGCTGATCTGTCACTGATGGTGCATCAATCTCAGCTTGAGGCCATAAATTTAATTGTGTCGCAACTCAATGCAGAACAGGAAGACCCTGTTGACGTCACGACGCTTGAATTCGGTGGATTTGAAACACTTTGCCGTGAATTCAATTTTGACGCCATCAACCTATTGCAGGGAGACTTCAAAGTCGAAGCTGCGAAGAGCAACAAGAACAGATCATGGCGGTCAGTCGCCATACTGGCTGTCTGCGCATTCGTGCTGCATATTGCAGTTTTGACAGGACAGGGAATCTACCTCGGAATGCAGGCGGACAAATTTGAGAACCAGGCACGCTCTCTCTATGCAGAGATCTACCCAAATGATCGTAACGTCAGAGATATCAGGCGACGCTGGAAGGCTCATCTGGGGCAGGTTGGAGATGGCAGTGACGGGGGATTTCTACCAATGTTCGCAGATACGGCAAAACACCTGCCTGGATCAGAACTCGTTTTGAACAATATCAATTTCAATGAAAGTCGGGGAGACCTCGTTTTACAATTAGAAGCAGACAAAAGTGAACAGCTCATTCAGTTTTCGCAAACCCTTGAAAAACTCGACATGAATGCAGAAATCGGCACGATTAACCAGGGTGAAGATTCGGTTAAAGGTAGTATCAGGATAAAATCACTGGGGGACTCCTGATGGGGTTAATGGCTAATACGCAAATTCAGAGCCTGGTTAAACGCTATGATGAGTTGGAGCGAAGAGATCGGATCGCGCTGAATGGTCTTGGCGCCTTTTTTGGCGTTTTATTTTTGTATCTGCTGGCCTGGGTACCTGCAAATGATTTCCTGGTTAAGAATCAGCAAAATCACGATCGTCAGCTTTCACTCATAGAGTACCTGCGCGCCAGCGAGAAACAGGCACGGTCAGCAGGAAAAGCCGCCCCCTCAGTTGATGGTCAGTCGTTATTGTCCACCGTGTCCGGCTCCGCGCAAAAATTCAATATCAAACCAAATCGACTGCAGCCCGAGGGTTCTGATGGCGTTAGCGTATGGTTCAATGCTGTCGGATTTAACAAATTGATTCGATGGCTCGAGGATCTGAGCAAACAGGGTTTTGTTGTCAAACAGATTTCTATCGATAGAGAAGAAGAATCCGGGACCGTTAATGCGCGAATTATTCTTCGCAGTTAACAGGAATGAAATATCCTACCTGAAATCTCTCGATTTTAACGAGAAATGCTCAAGATAGTGACTTAAGTCCTCCACATGGCCCGCGATCACGTGGATGACGGACTCCTGTCGCTCCATCACACCTTTTATTTTCAATAATCGACCCTGAACAACAGCGGCGCGGTAGGTTTCAAATACCCGGGTCCATATCACCACATTAATATTGTTGGTCTCATCTTCCAGAGTAAGAAACAGCACGCCAGTGGCAGAAGAGGGACGTTGCCTGCCCGTGACGATACCTGCAACCTGTACAAATCGACCATGATTAAGCTGTTCAAGATCAGCGGCTGTTCTAAGTTTGTCGAAAGGCGAAACCTCGCGAAGCATGCCCATCGGATGACGACCCAGGGTGAGACCGAGGCTTGTATAATCAGCCCTTAAATCATCTGTTTCTGCTGGCGGAGGCAGATAGACCTGTTCTTTTTCTGCGACATTTTTGAATTCATCAAACTTCCCGTGCGTGCCCAGAATCCCTTTCGCTTCCCAGTGTGTCTGGTAGCGATGGCCCGACAAGGACCTGAAGGCGCCTCCTTCCGTTAAACGATCAAGGTCACCCCGGTCTAAACGTGCCCGATGTGAAAATTCCTGCAGGTTTCTGACAGGTTGTTCCGTTCTTGCCTGAATGATCCTTAAGGCCGTATCCTCTTTTAAACCCTTTATGCGCTGAAAGCCCATGCGAATAGCGGGTTGCGAATAATTACCAGCTTCAGAGATACATGAGGGCGCCTCCAGAGTGCATTCCCATGAACTTTCAAAAACATCTACAGGCCGTACCTCAATATTGTGTCGCCTGGCATCCTGCACCAGTTGGGAAGCGGAATAAAATCCCATTGGTTGACTGTTTAACAAGCCGCAATAAAAGGCGGCAGGCTCATGACACTTGAGCCAGGCAGAGAAATAAACGAGTAACGCGAAACTGGCAGCATGAGATTCGGGAAAACCATAATCCCCAAATCCCTTTATCTGTTCGAATATGCGCTCGGCGAATTCTCTTTCATGACCTCTCTCCAACATGCCATTGATGAGTTTCTGCTGGAATACTTCAAGACCGCCTTTGCGTTTCCAGGCGGCCATGGCACGTCTTAACTGATCGGCTTCGCCAGGGGTAAAACCGGCTGCTACCACGGCAAGTTTAATAACCTGTTCCTGGAATATTGGCACGCCAAGTGTCCTTCCGAGTACAGATTTTACTGCATCATTCGCATAGGTAATTTCTTCTTCGCCATTTCTGCGTTTCAGAAAAGGATGCACCATATTGCCCTGAATAGGACCGGGACGAACGATGGCAACTTCTATGACAAGATCGTAGAAACATTCTGGTTTTAGTCGCGGGAGCATGGATATCTGCGCACGGGACTCAACCTGAAAAACGCCTATGCTGTCGCCTCGTTGCAGCATCTGATAAGTCAGAGGGTCTTCCGGGGGGATGCTGGCGATGCTAAGCCTGGTGCCGCGATAATTGTTGATCATCTTAAGGCTCTTGCGAATTGCCGTTAACATGCCAAGCGCCAGAATGTCTATTTTGAGCAGGCCCAGTGATTCAAGATCATCCTTGTCCCATTGGATAATGGTGCGATCTTCCATGGCGGCATTTTCTACCGGAACAAGATGGGACAGGGGCCCGCGTGAAATGACAAAGCCGCCCACGTGCTGCGATAAATGCCTGGGAAATCCAAGTATCTCCTTAACCAGTGTCATAAATTGGCTTATAACAGGATTACGAGGATTAATACCGGCCTCTTCAAAGCGGGTGAGCAATTCATCCCGCTTGTCCCACCATGACAATGACTTGGCCAAATGATCGACGAGTTGCAGGTCCATTCCCAGGGCTTTACCGACATCTCTTACGGCGCTCTTGGGTCGATAGGTAACTACCGTGGCGGCAATGGCGGCCCTCTCACGGCCATATTTCTTGTAGATATACTGAATAACCTCTTCACGACGTTCATGCTCGAAGTCGACATCTATATCCGGCGGTTCGTTGCGTTCTTTTGAGATGAATCGCTCGAATAAAAGGCTGGTTCTGGCAGGATCGACCTCAGTGATCTGCAGGCAAAAGCAGACTACGCTATTGGCTGCTGAGCCGCGTCCCTGACACAGGATGTTCTGGCTTCGGGCAAAATGGACAACATCAAATACGGTTAGAAAATAGTATTCATATTCTAGTTCGGCAATAAGTTTGAGTTCTTTCTCGATAGTTTGACGGATCTCTGTGCCGGGCCCATCGGGCCAGCGTATTTTAGCCCCTGTTTCAACCAGTTGGCGAAGGTACTCGCTGGGGCTGAGGTGGGAAGGCACCAGCTCTTCCGGATATTCATACCTCAGTTCATCAAGGGAGAAGT
>CAZJRI010000039.1:0-5868 GCA_964548025.1 uncultured Pseudomonadales bacterium | reverse complement strand
GATTCGCATGGTTTCTGAAAGAAGTCGGGCAGGATAGAGTTGAGAGATCACAGACAGCGGACGCAGGTATTTTTCCCGATTGGCGCATAGCAATCTTCCGGCAAGGCGTACAGTTTGTCCCATACGTACAGCCGAGACGACATCCTGCAAGGCCTTTCTGTCCGGATGATGCATATGTACATCGCCCATTGCGACCATGTTGAGCTGCAGGGATTCACAGAGGTTAAACGCCTGCTGATAGGACTTCAGCTCCCGACCGTTGGGGAAAATTTCTACACCCAGCCAAAGATGCTCTTTAAAGATTGTTTTAAGCAGGCTACCCAATTGTGAATTGTTGCAGTTGGCGCTTATCGAAGGAAGCCAGATGGCCAGGCATTGATCCATCCCGAATTCGATATCTTTGAGGCGAAGCTGATATTCTCCTTTCTCGGCCCGGCGTCTGCCTATGGATATGAGATTGCAGATCTGCCCGTATCCCGTCCTGTTGGGGGCAAGCAGAATTAAGTGTACTTCTTCATCAAAGTGGAATTCACTGCCGACTATCAGCTTGATACCGCAGTCTTTTGCGGCCATATGGGCTTTTACCACACCTGCCATGGAACATTCATCGGTGATTGCGATAGCTGAATAACCCAGAGAACTTGCCTGTTTTACCAATTCGTCCGGATGAGAGGCGCCGCGAAGAAATGAAGAGTTGCTGATGCAATGCAATTCTGCATAATTCTGATGCGGTCTGCTTTGTTTACCGGAAAGACGCCTGGTAGAAGACCGTTGCGTAGAATATCGCTGTGCAGAAAGTGTCGGGGGTGACATGTGTCCATACTACTGGTAATAAATACAGTACTGTAAATATATACAGTTTTTTATGGCTATGCAATCATTATGTGGCTCGGGTTATTAACTGGACCGCAAGAGGCAGAACTGTACAGATTTAGCAGCTATATCGAACCCGGCGGAATTATGTCAAAAGGTAGCGAGTCATCAGGCCAGGAATTCTTTAATTCCGAGATCGCAGCGGCAAGATACGATTTGTATCGACCAGACGTGCAGGGCATTGTAATTGAGTGGCTCAGGCAATGTGTCGGCGATATTCGATTTGAGAGGGCACTTGATGTTGCCTGTGGTACAGGTGATTCAACCGTCCCACTCGCCAGGATCTCAGATTCGGTTCTGGGGATTGATTCTTCATCTGCCATGCTTAAATATGCGAGGGACAAAGGCCTTCAGGTTCGCCCGATATCCTATAGAGAATTGCACGAAGTCAGTGAATTCAATCTCATCTCAGTCTGCATGGCATATCATTGGTTTGATCCGGTAGAGGCCCTCAGAATTTTCAAGCGAATATCTGCCGAAGGAGCAATCTGGATTATCTACAATTTCTACTTCACCGGTCATGAAACTTCGAGTGAATTCAATCAATGGTTGCTTGGCGATTATCTTGATGCCTTTCCGACTCCCCCTCGCAACAAGTCCTATGGCGCCATTCCGACAGGCGACCCCCAGGTATCACTGTTGAAAGAAAGCAGGGGCAATATTCAATTGGAGTTCACTATCGATGAATTGATAGGCTATCTCACCACCCAGACAAATATTGAATATGCGATATCACAGGGGAGATCCTACGATGAGGTAAGCCGTGAACTTAAAGGACACATTGAAAAGATGAATACCGAAGGCTATTTCAAATATCGATTTGAATATGAGATATTTCAATATGATAGCTGCTAACGAATTCAATTAGTGACTATGATATGATCACTCTGATAGCGACACGAGGCAGGGCTTATTCCAGGCTGGTGACGTTAACTGAGAAACGATAAAAAGGAGATTGAAATGACAGCCCATGACCATGAGATAGTTTCCATTTACGGATTCAGTGATGAGCAGATCGATCAGTTAATGACCTACTGTGGTGAGTGCGTCCTGATGTGGGCAACAAAGGATGGCTGGCCGGTTGGAGTCATACATGCCTATGTCTGGCACGACAACAAGGTGTGGTTGACTTTTGCTGCACATCGTCATCGAGCTGAAGCCATCAGGCGGGACAATCGCGTTTCGGTTACCGTCAGCAGTTCATCGAGGACCTCAAAAGACTGTCCCGGAGGGTCAGCAACGATGAAAGGTAGGGCTTTCTTTCATGATGACGATGAAACAAAAGAGTGGTTTTATAAAGCATTGGCAAAAAAGGTTAGTCCCAGAAATAAGGAAGGTGAGCAGGCTTTTCATTCATTACTCGACTCGCCATTAAGAACAATACTGGAAATCGTGCCTGAAAAATGGATTACCTTCGACAGCGGAAAATCTGCAAGAGATATGGCGGGTTCGTTGCCAGACGATGAAAAAACTGCGAGAAAGAGTTCAGATGCAGTACGGATGAACAGAGAAAGGCAAAAACGGGGATTGGAACCGAGATGAGAGAGCAGGAGATTCAGTCAACGCATTTGATGAATGTTCGAGCTTTGTCAACCAGATTGAAACCGCAGCTCAGATAGAGCGCCAATGCGCGTTCGTTAAATCCGGCCGTACCAATACTGGCGTTGTGCATTCCCATTAGTTGCATTCGCCGCAATCCTTCATAATTTACCTGCCGTGCCAATCCGTTTTTGCGATAAGCAGGTCTGGTACCGACAGGTTCAAACGAACCCAGTTTCAATTCGCGATCTGCCCAGCCAATACAGTAGCTTGCAAATCTGCCGTTCTGATCTTCCACGACCAGATCGAGTGTCGGTTCATAGTCCTCGGACGATCTTACTTCAAGATACTGTTCCCTGCTGAAACCTGACTTAAACCAGGCGTCACGATGCGTGCTGACTCTCTCGTCTATATCTATAAACTCAACATGTCGCAGTTGCATACCGGCAGGCAGATCCTCATCTGGAATCTCTGTGTCGAGACTTCTGGAGAGATGAAACTCAAAATGTTCGGTCGGTTCATAACCGAGTGATTCCAGAAATTGAATTCTTTGATGGTCGGAGTCGAGTGCCATGAACTGTAAATAGCGGGAACTGCCCGATAAACCAGGCTTGTTTTCAACCAAAGCCATTTCCCAGTCAGCCATTGATTTCAGATCAACCAGCCACGGTATCTGACAGTTCTCTTCGAATCGCCGTTCTGTACACCACTCGACAATCTCAATGGATAGCGGATGGTCCAGGTTAATATCATGCCTCAGATCGAAGGTGATGGCTGAATTTGATTCAAACCATGCATATGCAGCAAGGCCCGAATCGTCAAACCAGAGTCTCAGGTTATTTTCCGGGTCGCTGCCAGGCAGTCGCCAGGAGATATCTCTAGCCAGGAGGTAACAGGCCCCAGGTAGTCGAAACTTTGCGTTTTCAGTAACGAGACTTCTAAGCTGCGGTAAATCAGATCGAAGAAATCCTCTGGAATAGCAATTGCTCATTTAGCAATCCAATGTAAATCCCCAACGTAAAAACCCAAGGTAGAAACCATCGTAATCGGTACGGCCACCAGAATTAAAATGATGCCAGCCGATATCTTAATTTACAGTAACCAGGTTTCTTCCACCTTTCTTGGACGCATATAGAGCCTGATCTGCTCTCGAAATGAGATCTTCAAGAGAATCATTGTCAACGTCGAATATGGAGACACCAAAACTAATAGTGAGGTTTATCTGCTTGCTTTGAATATTAAAAGGCGTTTCTTCCATTGTCCTGCGAATCCGCTCGGCAGATTGCACAATTCCCTCTCGTTCGCCTGAAAGCAGGCATACAAATTCTTCGCCGCCATATCTTGCAAATATATCAATTTCGCGAAGACAGTGAAGGAATCGTTTTACAACCTCAATGAGAACCTCATCTCCTGCCTGATGGCCGTATTCATCATTTACCCGCTTGAAGTGATCGATATCTGCCATGATCAGTCCAAACGGGGTTTTCTGACGCCTGGCTCGATTGGTTTCCATCTCGGCTAACTCATAGAAAGAACGGCGATTTCTCGCACCCGTCAGCGGATCGGTAGTGGCTTGTCTTTCCAGAGCTGTTTCCGCCAGTTTTCGTTCGGTTATGTCATGGGCTACCAGAACGTGCCCGATCGTATTGTCGTCACTGACGGCTGAGACCCTTATGTGCACACAATTCACCTTCGATGATTTCTCGATTTCCAGTTCAAATTCGGTGCCGTCCTCAATAGCTGTTTGCGATATGCCGGGGAAGACGCTAACGAGCGACTTTCCCACAGGATCGACGCTATCTGTAAGACTCAGTGCGAAGGGGTTGATCTCGATAATCTGCGTTTCGGTATCGACGACGACTATACCTGCCTGGATATTCTGAATGATCAGGTCTCGTGCTATTGGCAGGATGCCAGGTGCATCAAACCGAAATATGACATAAGCGATCAGAAGACTTGATGCCGGTAAAATAAGCGGAGTATTGTCGACATGGGGCACAAGGTGAAGGCCCAGCGTTCTTTGAATCAGGTACCCGGATATTGGCAGTATTCCAGCCAAAGCAAGTATCAATGCCCGGTTAAGAAATTGCCTGGGTGTTGTGATACAAAAATCCAAAAACAAAAGGCAGCTAACCAGCATCATAAAATAGTTAGCCCAGGCATAAACCGGGAAATAGGGCCCATATACCGACTGAACCTCAAAGCCATCGTTAGCTACGGTGAATTCTTTCCAGAATAGCTGATGGTAGTTGTCTGATATCACAACTGCGAAGGTAATAATCACCCAGGCCCAGATAATAGAAATGACAGACTTGCTGAGCCACTCATCACGCCTTGTCAGATGAAATGCGAGCATTAACCATAATGCAGGTCCTGCGGTAGCTCCCAGGTACTCAATCTTGGTCCAGAGCAATTTGTCGTCAACCAGATTGCTGCTAATTGAGAGGCCGTGGCAGATCGTCCAGATTGATAACGAAAACATCAGCGCTGCGAAATGAACCGTGGTTTTAGTACGGTGAATCCTGAGTGAGTAGATCGCCAGGGTAATCGTGGTTATCGTTGATCCGACAAATGGAATAATGAACCAGTGGAATTGCATTTGCGCCGCTTTTTTGTCGAAATGCAGAGGATAACGCGGCTGAGAAACAGTATCTACTCGTTACCGCCAATAGTTATTGAATTATGTTTGAGCAATAAGCGTTTCGAGCTGACTAATTAATGAGCTATTCCGTCAGCATATTGATGATTGATTCCTGGGCCAGACGGCGATGGTTAAATACCTTCACATTAGCCTGAAAGATCAATTCTTCCTTCAGCAGGTTGGCGAACTCTTCAGCGAAATCAGCATCAGCGATATTGCTTCGACTTTTCTTTGCTGCAATCAGTTCGTTCTCAATTGACTCTACCTTCGATCTTGTCACATTCTCTTCCGCGCCAATCGTTGCTCTTGCTATGGATATTTCGTTATGGATTTCTTTAAGTGCGTCCATATCCATGGCGTTGTCACTGTTTTTCATCGCGAGGATTTTTTCACGCAACTGCTCTATATCTATTCCATTTTCTCCAAATAGTCGCTTTCTGTTAAAACTGGCATTATCCAGTGACGTCAAAGCTTCATCTATCAATGTTGAGCCTTGTTTCTCAATTTCATTGAGATCCGAACCCGACAGTGCGCCATTGCCGGTCTGAACCGCGTATGACTGGACCTGTTCGATTAACTTGCCGGTATATTCCAGAGACTGATCTGCTTTGTGGAGAGATGAGATCTGATTTGTAGCATTTCGAATTGAAACTGTTGCTTCACCTATCAGAGAGTCAAAGCGGCCTGAAATAGCTGCTTCGGCGGCATTATTCTGGAAGTCTATTCTTTGCCCGCTACTGATTCGGTCCGCTGCTCTGTTAATTCCATCCATTGAAGGTAGTGCGGGGTAGGAAGGACCAGCGATTGAGAATGGC
>CAZJRI010000038.1:0-37098 GCA_964548025.1 uncultured Pseudomonadales bacterium | reverse complement strand
ATCAGAGACCTTGGTTTGCACCTGGTGTTGGGTGCCTCGATATTCGAATTGCCTATCGGGGTGAGTTGTCCGGCAATTAGCAAGATAATTCTGGACCAGGTTCTGCAAGTCGATCACTTCAAATTCTTCTGCTTCAAGCGCTTCTTCGAGATTTGCCGCATCCGCCAGATTCTGCACAATCATGCCGATTCGGGTTACACCTCTTTTCGCACTCTCGAGGTATTTTGTTCTTGCCGCCTCTGAGGGTTCACTCTCCAGATTCTGGAGGGACGTGCTCAGGGTATTAAGTGGATTGTTAATTTCGTGGCGAAGCGTTCGAGGCATATTTTCAAGAAACTGGTTGTGCTGATGGAGCTTCGATAACATGCCGGATACGCTTCGTGCCAGATCACCGATCTCATCACCAGAGGTAATTTCGCTTTGCAATTGATTGGTCTGGAGTCTTCCATAGATGTCAATTGCGTTCGTTGCCTCTGCCCCCAGTTTTCGTATGCGGCGTGCGAGCCGAACCGAGAACGCAAGTATCAGCACGACAAATATAATCAGCGATAGCACTGAGAAATTGATAATTCGCTGCAAGGCATCTCGCCGAAGCTCCAGAATACGGTTGGTATTCTGTTTTAACGCGACAATGCCGATGATTTCATCCTGCGCAATGATGGGGTGTGCGGCGATGATGACTTCACCTTCAACCTCGGTATATCGACGCTGGTAATTGGGTTTGCCGCCAAGACTGTCTCTTATGACCTGTTCTTCAGCCAGCGGGTTGGCCTGACGCAAGCGCACATCAATGACCTTGTAGAATGCATCCATGATGAGATCAATGAATGCAAACCATGTACTCGTAAGGCTCAGATTTTCCTGATCGTTTTGTGTTTGAATCAACGGCGCGAAATAGCTCCCTACCTCTGCTCTCACTCTTTTTTGTGCATCGATCACCTGAATATTGGAACCCGAGTAACCCAGACCCTCAACGATGCGGAGAACCTCAGGTGACTTCAGCAATACAAGCCCGAATGCTTCACGCCCTGCGGAGGGCAGGGTGCTGGTAATTGTTTCGATGGCACGCGTCTCAGTATTGTCGACATCAACCACCGCGAGTCCGAAGTGCTTTGTTGAACCCAGCATCTCAAGAGGAATCCTGAATTCAACTGAATAGCCGTCATCTGTCATCGTCATAAAACCCTGGACACGATTTTCAGCCACACCCTGGATTGCGTAGCGCCACTCGTTGTCTTCACCATTGCCAAACGTCATATAGGCTGTGGTGACACCCGGTTCTGTCATGGTAACGACCAGATTTTTGACTTCTCCGTCCTGTCCTGTGAACGTAATTCTGATGTGATCAGATAAATCCAGGCGTAATATATTGCGATCACGGAATACAAGGTTATCGTCCTTAACCTGAACCAGGGCATAAACCTGATCGTTGTGTTCTCCGAGGACCAGGTAAAACTGGTTGGGGATGTTGTCGTTCAGAGACTCAGCATTTTCGTTGGAGCCGAAATTGACGTTATAGTTGAGAACATCCTCCCAGTCGTTGCTTTTGCCGTCAATTCTGATCGGGGTCTCTAGTGGATGAGCATAGAGTTGTTCGTACCCTTCTGGTGACAGTGGCAGTTCATTGAATAAATCCGATCGACCGTTCAGCAGAGTGGAAATCCCTTTGGCTGTCAGCAACTGGGCATTAGCCTGGCTGTCAACCAGAAAGTCTTCCATCTCGCTTAAATAGAGATAACTGAGCCATGGAATAACCACCAGAGCAAGACTCATCAGGATGAAAAGTTTGGTGGCTAGTCGTGGACCTCGTATGACAGCATTCATGCCTATGCCTTAGGCTGACTGGTACATCGTTCAAGCATCCATGGAGGTAAACTGTTCATATTTTTTGGATTGCCGTGGATAGTAGTTGTCTTCTTAATAATCTCCGAAGAAATTGAGGTTACTTGGTTGACCAACGATAGCCAAAACCATATTCACTCTTGATGCAATCAAATTCCTCATCGATGGATTCAAATTTCTTTCTGATATTTCTCATGTGCGTGTTAATAGTATTGTTAGTCACGAGGCTTTGCATGGTTGCGTTCATGAGGGTGTCATAGGATACGGCATGACCAGGTACCCTCACCAGTTTGGCCAGCATACGAAATTCAGTACCTGACAGATTGATTGTTTGTCCTTTCCAGGAAACCAGCAGTGCTTCCTGGTCTATAGACAGTTCACCAACTGTTTTAGCCGAATTTGTTCCGCTGGCCGCAGATTGTCCTCTCGCCTCGTTTATTCTTAAAAGAGAGCTGATGCGTTCAGCCAGATAGTCGAGTGAAATCGGTTTTGGCAAATAATCCCAGGCACCAAGTCGCAATCCGCTGATCTTATCTATCTCGTTTATTCTCTCGGTAAGAAAAATGACCGGCAGAGAAGCCGATCGTGCGAGCAGATCCCGACAGATTTCAAATCCGGCATCAACCTCATCCCCGAGGATGATGTCCAGAATAGCCAGATCTGGCAGATCGTTCTCGAAACCCTCAAGGGCTTGTCGTCTGCTGCTGTATGCGGTTACGTCATAACCTTTTTTTGTAATCGCATCGACGTAATTACTTCGCTGATCCGGATCATCTTCAACAATGGCTATTCGTTTGGCCATCATGACTCCTTGTTTGTTTATATTGCTAGTTTATGACAACAAGCTGCAGAAGTAATTTCCGAGAGCTGATCGTGAGTGCTTAATATATTAAAAGTCGACCTCAGACTACCGTATATCGGCTTATTACGTTCGATTCATCACTTTTCCACGATTATCCAGTGATCTTCCACTTTCCATACGAGGATGATCGCGTATTAAGAGGTTTACTAGCTTACATGATTGTATAGAGATTCCTGTATGAAAGTATTTACCCCCGTATCCGATCAGATGCTAAATGATCGTGGTGAATTGACCGGAAGACTGGTGCCATTTGATCCTCGGTTCATGGTGCACAAAACAGAGGACGTAAAGGAAGAAAAGCCAACGAATTGGATATCGAATACTGATTATAAAGCAGCTTGCCAACGACTCCGTCAGTCCGTGATTCTGATGAGTGCGAAAGCTATTTAAGTCAGCTCAGCGATCCTGGGAATTGAACTGGCTGCACCCTGCCTCGTCACGCATATTTCTGCGGCACGACAGGCAATTCTCAGGCAATCCTGAATTTCGACCCCCTTGATATAGTTAGCAAGAAAATATCCGGTGAACGTGTCACCCGCGCCTGTTGAATCAATTGCCTCAATCTTGTTTGCTGTCTGAACCACTACATCGTCACCATTTCTGAAAATAGCGCCTTGCTCGCCAAGTGTGAGGATGACGCTGGAAGAGGGGAATAAATCTATCATTGAATCAAGTATATTCTGAGTCTCTTTCTCACCCGTCAGCGCTTCACCTTCCACCTCATTAACGATAAACATCTCGATGAGACTAAGTGGATAACCAGTCACTTCATCGGTGATGGGGGCTGCATTGAAGATGATTCGCTGCTGCTTCTCTGCTGCCATTTCTATCAGCTCCGGCAGGCAGCTAATCTCATTTTGAATCAACAGATAGTCCCCGGGATTTACCCTGGATAGTACTGATTCAATATCCTTGATTGAGATGTCTTTGTTTGCCCCGCCGTAAATGATGATTGCATTTTCACCCTGCGGCGTCACCTGGATATTGGCGTGTCCCGTGGACGTTTCAACGATCGATGTGAGTGAGACATCAACACCGGCTTCTGCCAGCAGTTCTTTCATCCAGATGCCGTCATTACCTATTTTGCCTGCATGTCTGACTGAGCATCCCGCATAGGCCAGCGCAAGAGACTGATTCAGACCTTTCCCGCCAGGATGAACCTGATAATCTGTGCTCGGTAGAGTTTCGCCGGGTTTCACAAAGTAAGGGACGGCGTATACGTGATCAATACAATATGATCCGAAATTGGTTATCTGTGTGCTCATGCGAAGAATATTGCATTTTCTAAGGCCTCCAGCAAATCTCCATGAGAAATGGTTGACATAATATGTCAAAAAGCGCTCAAATCACCCTATGGACATCATCATGAATCCAAATTACTGGCTCATTGCCGGTGTGTTGCTTCTGCTTTCAGAGATACTGCTTCCTGGTGGTATCGTTTTCTTTCTTGGTGCCGGTGCCCTTGTGGTTGCTCTCGGAATTTACCTTGGGCTTATAACCGGGTGGACTGGCGCCCTGACAACCTATTTCATCGCCTCTTTGTTGCTGATAATCATGCTGCGTGGTTTCGTGATGAAATTTGTTGGCGGAGACGCGAGTCGTGGCAATACCGCTGAAATTCTTGATGACGTTGGGGAGAGAGTAGAGGTCGTCGAAACAATAGGGCCGGGCAATGAAATAGGACGGATATCCTTCAGAGGCACAGAATGGTCCGCCAAAGGTGATGGTTCTGAGATAGCTGCCGGTCAGTTTGCAACGATCATATCAAGAGAAAACGTTCACTATATCGTCAGGCAGGAAACTGATACCGCGGCGTAATCCCAATAACAAGGAGTCAGGTTTTGATCTATTTTACCGTTGTCTTTCTAGTTGGACTATTCGTTCTTTATAAGCTGGTTCTGATTGTTCACATGCGTGAGGTCTGCGTGATTGAGAGATTGGGCAAATTCAGATTAACCCTTGAACCCGGGCTACACTTTCTTGTCCCCTTTGTTGACCGTGTTGCATATAGGCATGAAACCCGGGAGCAATGCCTGAATATCCCACATCAGAGCTGTATCTCCAGAGATAATATTCAGATTGATGTAGATGGGCTTTTGTACATCAAGGTGATGGATGCCTACAAAGCGAGTTACGGTATTGAAAACTACCTTGTGGCCGCAATCAATCTGGCGCAAACAACCGTAAGGTCAGAAGTGGGAAAGCTAACGCTCGGTGAAACTTTCTCTGAACGCGACAGGCTTAATGAAACAATTGTCAGAGAGATTGATCGGGCGTCTGAGCCATGGGGTATCAAAGTACTCCGTTACGAAGTGATGAATATTACGCCCTCGCAAGGAGTGATTGATACGCTTGAGAAAGCGATGGAAGCCGAGCGGCAGAAACGTGCCGAAATCACCCTGGCGAATGCTGAACGTGATTCAACAATTGCGCTGTCAGAGGGCGAAAGACAGGAAGCGATCAATCTTTCCGAGGGTGAACGCCAGAGGCGAATAAATGAAGCAGAGGGACAGGCCCAGGAGATTTCTGTACTGGCAGCAGCAACTGCCGAGGGAAGCAATCTGATTGCCGAGGCCATTAATCAGCCCGGTGGCGAAGTGGCGATGAATCTGCAACTCGTCGATACTTATATCGATCATATAACCGAGTTGTTCGAACAGGCAAATATCAGTGTAGTACCAGATGAACTAGCCAGGATGGAGGGATTCTTCGCCGGTATAGATCAGATATCTCAAACCATGAATAAGGGAGGTCAATAACATGGCATCAAATATCATGGATTATTTTGTAGTTGGCGTCTGGGGTATCCTGTTCCTTATTGTTATGGTTAAGTTCTTCCAGTCAATCAGGCTGGTTTCTACTCGAACTGCCCACATCGTAGAGCGCCTGGGTAAATATCATAAAACCCTGGAAGCCGGATTTCATGCACTTTTGCCTTTTCTGGACGAGGTTACTTTCGTCCAGGACTTGAAAGAAGAAGCAATAGATGTCCCCCCGCAGGATTGTTTCACCGGAGATGAAGTCAAGGTATCAGTCGATGGTGTGATCTATATTTCTGTGGTCGA
Organism: uncultured Pseudomonadales bacterium; assembly: GCA_964548025.1. Classification (GTDB taxonomy): domain Bacteria; phylum Pseudomonadota; class Gammaproteobacteria; order Pseudomonadales; family Azotimanducaceae; genus JAHRVQ01. The sequence goes on along the minus strand of CAZJRI010000038.1, from coordinate 31,329 downwards.
TCCTATCAAAGCGAGTTATGGCATCGTTGACTATCGTTATGCAGCCGTTCAGCTTGCCCAGACCACGACGAGATCTGTCATTGGCACATTGGATCTGGATCGAACATTTGAAGAGAGAGATGTCATCAGTGCGAAGGTTGTTGAGGTGCTCGATCTTGCAGGTGAAACCTGGGGTATCAGGGTGCATCGATATGAAATAAAGAATATCAGTCCCCCGCATACCGTGCGAAATGCTATGGAGAAACAGGTTAATGCGGAGCGCGAGCGCAGGGCTATTCTGGCTTCAAGTGAAGGTGACAAGCAAAGCCGTATCAATCGGTCAGAAGGATTAAAAAGAGAATTGATCAATAAGTCGGAAGGGGAAAAGCAAAGGCGCATAAACGAGGCGGAAGGTCATGCGGAAGAAATCAGGGCAATTGCCAGGGCTAACGCAGAATCCATAAATAAAATTGCCCGGGTAGCCATAAAAGAAGGAGGATCGAACGCGCTCAAATTACAGTTAAGCAGGCGCTATATAGAAGCTTTGAAGGGGCTTGAAGATAGCAAGATTATTCTCCCCGCGAATCTTCTGGAATACAACGGATGGGTGGGCAACCTGGCACTTGATGAACTTGCCGGAAAGACTGGGGATAAGTCACAGTCCGACTAGTGAACACCATGCATACGCTTGTGCAGTATGGGCGAAAGGAGTAATACCAGCACACCGAGAATGATCGCCACCAGCGCGAGTTTCTCGAAGACGGTGGTATAGACTGCAAGCGATGCCAAAGCATCGATCGTATTGTCTGATGACTCATTGATCGCCATTGCCCCTGCAATCATCCCGGCTGCGTACGAAGCAAAAGCACTAGAGAGAAACCAGACTCCCATCATCATAGCAGCGACTCGTTGAACGCTCAGTTTGGTCACCATTGATAGTCCGACTGGTGACAGGCAAAGTTCACCCGTTGTATGCAGCAAGTACATGAGAGCAAGCCAAATGACTGCAACTTTTCCATCCGCTCCGGCCTGGGTTGTGCCATAAATCAATACGGCAAACCCGAGTCCCACCTGCAATATGCCGAGGCCGAATTTAGCTGGTGTAGTTGGTTCAAGTCCTTTGGCAGATAACCTCACCCAGAGCCAGGCAAAGAGCGGTGCCAGGACGATAATAAATAGCGGATTCAATGACTGGAACATGCCAGCGGTAAAAACCGTACCCATGTCGATATTCCGATCAGTGAATAGGGTTAGTGATGATCCCGCCTGCTCGAAGAGCGCCCAAAACAGCACTGAGACCATGATGAGAATCAGCATGACAATCATTCGATCTCTGTCTTTAGGCTCGCACTTGGACAGCGAAAACCAGATTACCCAGGCAACCACAAGCGAGCCGAGAACAATCAGGAGCAGACCCAGTTCGGAGGTTCGCTGAATCAACTGCCAAATCCCAATCACGCTAACGAGACCGATAAGATAGATGAACCATTCCTGGTTAAGACCGGGTAGTACATTCTGTTTCAGATCGGAGGTTTCAGGTGGTTCGCCATAGCCCAGAAGGTGACGCCTGTATATGTGAAAAACCAGCAATCCAATCAGCATGCCTATGCCCGCAAGGCCAAATCCGTACCGCCATCCAAAAGTCTCTCCCAGATACGCGCAGGCGAGTGTCGCAGTGAACGCGCCAACATTTATCCCCATATAAAATATGGTAAACGCTCCATCCCGACGAGGGTCATTCTCTGCATAGAGTTGGCCGACGATGGTTGAAATATTGGCCTTTAGAAATCCGACACCGACGATAATGAAAGCAAGCGACAGGTAGAATATCTGGGTATAGATACCATCTCGAACGACATCGGCCCCTGATCTGACTGCCGGTGGGCCTTCAAATGCCATGCCAAAATGCCCACAGACAAGCAGTATTGCACCAAAGAATACCGCTTTCCGGTAGCCGAGATAGCGGTCTGCTATCAGCCCCCCGAGTAAGGGCATGGCATATACGAGAGAGCCATAGGTGCCATAAATCAGCCCGGCTTCCCTGTCACCGAACATAAAGTGTTTTGTGAGATAGAGTATCAGCAGAGCTCGCATGCCGTAATAGCTGAAGCGTTCCCACATTTCAGTAAAAAAGAGTACAAACAGACCCTTCGGATGACCGATGAAATCTGAAGAGGATTCGACGATGGATGAGTTCATGTAAAAATCACTGATTTATTCTTGTTTTACTGATTGAGCTGTATCGCCTTATCAGTATTGTTAGTTAATTAGTAACGTTTTATTGTGTGGCTCGTTTATGGCCGTCAGTATGCCTATAGTCGCTGGATTGTAAAACGTATTTTTCTGCTGTGAGAGCCAGGGATGTTCGAGTATGATACACCCCAAGTCAGTCAGACTTGATACCCTGGGAAAAGACAAATGAAAGATAGATTTCTGATTCTGGCTATCCTGACTTTTATATATTCAGTTCAGGTTCAAGCCAATACCGTTTTATACAATAGCAACATAATAGTCATCAATGATGTACTTGCCGATCCGAATGATCTCTGGATAGCACCTTCTGATCTTACCAGAGTGAATGGATTCGAGTTGAAGCCTGAGGGAGCCTGCCTCAATGATATCTGCGTTCCGGTAAAGCAGGAAGAAGACAGCGACATATTTCTCAAACGCGGACAGAAGCGATGGTTCAATCTTACAGAACTGGCACGAAAACTTGAGCAGGCTTATGTATTTGATCATGAGTCGTCCGTCTGGAGCTTCGGTCCGATTCCCGTAACGAGACAGGCATTTACTAATCAGCATCAGGCACCTGATTTCTCGATTGCCAACAGACAGGGAGAACCGGTGAGTCTGTCTCAATTCAAGGATATGAAGGTGCTTCTACTCACCTGGGCATCCTGGTGAGGATGCCGTTTTGACCTGTCAGGTTGGCAGGCTGTTTACGATGATCTGAAGGACGAGAATTTCGTCATTATTTCTGCGGCTCAGGATACAGGTGGTGAAGCGGTGGCCGGCCAGTGGTATGACCTTGCTAAAGCGCAGTTTGTCACTCTGGTGGATGAAGACCATACCATCAGCTCTCTTTATAACCTCGTAAACGTACCATCAGCGGTATGGATAGACGAATCCGGCAAAGTGGTTCGAATCGACGAAGGTGCCTATGCACAGACCCATAAGATGGGAGATTTTGAGTTTGGTCGTAGTGACTATGCGCCAATGATCAGGGACTGGATCAAGCATGGTTCGGAGAGTGATTATGTTAAAAAAGGTGCGGTACCAGATCTGCGCCGATCCAGCGATGAGAATCTTGCTGAAGCCAATTTTAAACTTGGTGTTCACTTTTTTAGAAAGGGAGACATGACGAAAGCTGATAATTACTGGGTTGCCGCAGAGAAACTCAATCCAGATAGCTGGAATTTTCATCGTCAGGACTGGTCCTTTACACCGGAAGAAGCAGGAGCTAATTGGCAGAAGAAATTCCAGCAACTTGAAGGAAGACCCTATTACAGACCTATAAAGGGTCTTGATGTATTGGATGAATCCTGAAAAAAGCAGTTCTTGCCTGACAGGTTTCTGGTTTGAAATTCGAGTTAGCGGCCTGTTACCTTTTTGGTTGCAGACCGAAATCGGTTGCTCTGCTCATCGCTGCCCCGAAGTTGCCGATTCGTATCTCTCTCTGTCTGTCTGGCTTCGGACGAGAGACTGGCCTGATCGATTACCCGTTTGGATTCCCGCACAGCATTCGCTGAATTTCCAGCAATTGTTTTCGCCATCTCCATCGCTCTTGGGAGTAGATCCTTCTGCTCGTGGATGGTGTTGATCATACCTTCTGCCAGTGCCTCGTCAGCCTCGATTTTGCGTGCAGTAAATATCCATTCTTTGGCTTTGGCCGCTCCAACGAGCCTTGGTAGACCTGAGGCTCCCACGACAAGACCATATTCAGCTCCCGGCCAGCGAAAGGTGGATCTGCCTGTAGCCAGTCTGATATCACAAGCCACGGCCAGTAGCGCGCCGCCACCGTAACAATAGCCGTCGATCGCTGCAATTACCGGTAGTGGGGTTTTAGAAATTTCTGAGGCCGCATCCAATCGTTCATCAGCAGGTGGCAGGTTGTCAGGCATCTTCTCGACACCACTCATCTCCAGCATGTCACCACCGGCACAGAACGACTTGTCTCCAGCCCCGGTAATAACGATCACAGATGCACCTTCAGACTCAGCATTGCGTACTGCGCTACCGAGTGTATGGTTAAGATTGGCGTTTAATGCGTTGTGACGTTCAGGGCGGTTCATTGTAAAGAGGAATACGTCATCCACTCGTTCTTCAATCAATACACCGTCTGTTTCTGCCATGGATATTGCCTTGTTGTCAGTTTAATCGAAGCAATGAGAGTAACAAAAGGCCACCTGTCGAGATAGGCTAGTTGGGCGTATTTCCAACTGCAACGGGTACCCAGTTCTGATCTGAGACAGCACGAACAGCCAGTGAAGATGTTCTCGTTGTGCCATTCATCAGCCAGAGCCTGTTGGTGCCGTTGTTGCTGTTTCGCCAGAGAACATCCGCCATGCCATCTCCATTCATATCTATAACGCCGAAGGGCTCCCAGCCACTTGCTGTGGTCGGCATGGTTGCTCTTGATTTCCTTCCGTCGCCATCTAACAGCCAAATAGAGTTTGCGCCAGAGGTCTGGTTGTGCCAGAGCACATCATCCATACCGTCAGCATCAAAATCACCGATACCCTGAACTGACCAGTCTGAACCAACACCCGGAAGACTAATTCGATTAGTCAGTGACTCGCCCTGCATCAGCCACAGGGTATTTGCCCCTGTATTACTTCTCCAGAACAGGTCATTTCGGCCGTCACCATCAAAATCACCGCTGCCAACGACCGTCCAGTCAAGCGAAACAGTTCTGACAGCAACTGAATTCAGACGTGTCGTGCCATCCATCTCCCAGTATCGATTTAAGCCGTTTACGCTGTTTCGCCACATCAGATCTGTATCACCATCGGCGTCAAAGTCAGCCATGGCAATAATCGTCCAATCAGCCGCTGCCGCACGTACTACATCTGAGGATTTTCGAGAGCCATTTTCGATCTGCCAGAGACGATTTTCACCCGTTGTCTCCTGCCGAAAGAAAATATCGTCCATGCCGTCACCCGTGAAATCAGCCATACCAATGACTTGCCAGGCTGGATCAGCCACCGTGTTGAGTGCATCTCGTTCAATACGATGCTGGCTTTCCATCCGCCAGAGAACATTTTGACCGTCGTTGGCGTTTCGCCAGAATATTTCCCGGGGCGACCCGGTAATATCGTTAGGGTCCAGTGGGTCAAGTCCGAACGACAATTCAACTGAATCAGAGAGGCCGTCTCCGTCATCATCCGTGTCTGCATTATTACCAATATTGTCGTTGTCGGTGTCGGTGGTTTCAGTCGGATCTGTCGGGAAGTCATCCTGATCGTCTGGAGTGCCATCATTGTCGTCATCAGGGTCACTTGCGTCATCTATTCCATCACCATCAGAGTCCAGGCTGTCACTTTTGGTGACGCTCAGGAGTCTTACAAAAACGTCATCGCTGAGCGAACCCTGGAAATTGATCAAAGGGGTTTCTGAGAATGCACCTCCAAGATTAAAACGGGGCAATGCCGCAATTTCATCAACCACATCCATACCGTCGCCCAGCACTCTGCCGAATACGGTAAATCCACCGTTCTGGGTATTGAGAATCGACGAATTGTCCGCCAGGTTGATAAACCATTGGTTGGTTGCACTATTCGGGTCGTCTCCAAGTTTTGCCATCGCGACCGTCCCACGGGTATTGGATACCCTGAATTCATTGGTAATCGGGGGGTCTGCTCTGATCTCGGGTGCAGTATTGGTTTCTGCATCGTAGTAGAAGCCGCCGCCCTGGATGACAAAACCGGGTACGCTGCGGTGAAAAAAAGTCCCGTCGTAATCACCGCGTTCTACATAGTTGAGAAAATTCTCGACGGTCCCGGGAACCAGGTCATCTAATAACTCGACGTCGAAAGACCCGAGTACGGTTTCGAAGGTAACGGTTTGAGCCATGCTTTGCTGCGATAGCGATAGCGAGAGCAAGCCAAGATAAAGGCTAGTCTGACGAACTAGAAATCGTAGGGACACAAGCTGGTTCTCCAATCTGCTGGTATTTAAACTATGACAGGGATGAATTTTCGACCGCGGATAAAGACCAGGAAGAATAGCTCATCGAGACATATCAAGAATATTGTATCGCAGATACTCTGGTGAATCTGCGAGATAAGCTATTCCTGCATGTGAGAGTTGCCAGGCCGTCAGCTATGGGGACTTTGACACGAGAAAATCGAATCCAGCGTGATAACCACGCCTGGTTAGGCAACGTCTTTGTCGGTCTTCTTTTCCAGACGTTTTAGCAACTCATCGTCTATGACGGGTAATGGTTTGAGATCACCTTCGCTAACGTTCAGTTCTTTGAGCTTTGTATACTGCTCATCACTGAAAGTTCTGAGTTCGCGATATTGATCAACCAGATTCGCCGAGCTTTCGAGCAGCAATTTATTGTCATCGAGCTTCTTCTGCAGTTCCCTTTTTTCTTTTTTCAGAGCTCGAACTTCGTCCTCCGCTCTCTTCTTGGCGTTAGTTTCATCAAGTTTTTTCTTGTTGAGAGATTTTATTTTTTTAACCACATTTTCTGGTGTATCGGCGAGGCTGACGTTAATCGCTTTAAGCGCTTTGACCTTTTCTTCCAACTGGCTGTTTGCTTTGTTCAGCTTGTCGGTACTTGTTCTTCGAGTTGTTTCCAGCAACTCTTCCAGCGCACTTTTCTCGTTGAGCAGTTCAGCGTTTGCAGTTTCGAGTTCTGATCTTGATTGTTCTGTTGACGCCAGTTTTTCATTAACCGCATTGACGATAGTTTGATTTTCCTGTTTGGCAATCCTGACTTTTGTTTCTGCGTCTGTGATTTCTTTTATACCTTTTTCGAGCGCAGACTTGAGTTCTTCATCGCTGCATTCGGGATCCAAACCGAGTGCATCAGTTGCGGTCTTGATAAGTATTTGTTTGGCGATCGCAATTTCTTTCCAAACATCTAAATCTAAAGCACTTTGAGCCACCTATCTCTCCTGTGTGGGTAGAACTAATTTTTTGAGAATGATAATCCGACAATATTTGTCAGAAATCTAATTGAGAGTCGAATAATGGAGGTTTTTTCTTGAATATCAATGTCTCCGGTCAAGTAATTATTGTCATCATTGTGGGTTATGTAAAGGGATAAGACTCAGACAGTCATACCTCTGACGAAAACAGCTAAAAACACGTTGATAATTGAGGTTATATTCGAGGGATTTGAATAATACCTCGTTTATCCAGTGCAAGCTATGGCTCGAAATCTGAAGTGCAGGTGATAATCAATTTCTTCTTCTTTCTGGGATCATCCGTTGCACTTATTTCACTTGACCAGAGTCGAACGATCTCCGATATAAAATATTCTGCGTCTGAACCATCTGTTTTCCTGAGGGTAACCAACCCGGTGCTGGAAAGATCTCCCTCGACCCTGTCATTGATCTCAAGGGATTCACCGCCGCGCCAATCGGCAACAAGATATTGTTTGCGAAATTTGATAATAGTGAATTCGCCGCAGGCATCTACGTCCACGACCCTACCTTCTGATGCGAGTACCATTGGTGTTATGAATATAGCGTTCAGAATAACGAGTCTGAATAAGAAAGTAATCATACCGGCCAGATAGTTTTATTTTTAAAGGCTGCTATTACCTAAACCCAAATTATTTGTCTGGCTGATGACGACTGTCAAGAAGGCTTAGTTTTCTTCCGCACGAATAGACCCTCTGTATATTGTAAGCGTCCTGGACATACCGTTACGTTCAATCTCTATTTCGATCCGTTGACCGGAAAATCCAAGCTCATCTGCCGCTAGAACATCCTCGAGACTACTTACATGTTGACCGTCATAAAGTGTGATGACATCACCACTCATCAGCCCCTGGGAACCGGCGACTGAGTCGGGCTTGATACCGTCCAGTGTAAACGAAGTTGACGAGTGAGATTCCCCATCCTTACTCAGAATCCCGGTATCGGCCTGGCCGGATTGTGTTTCGGTTTTTTGTGAAGAAGGATGAGTGTCGTCGTTTCTGCTTTTAATAGGGGTTACCGAAGATTTCATTCCAATCTGCTGAATCGTTGCTTCAAGTCTACGTATACCCTGGTTACTGATTTCTTGTTGCTCGTGAACTGAAGCTAATTGGGATGATAGATTCTTGAGTAGTGCTCTTTGCTCTTTGGCCTCGAACTGATGAAACGCAAACAGGATTAGTGCTGCAGTCGAGATGGTAATGGCAGCGATGGGGAGTATCTTCAACATACAATTCCAGAATTACTCAAATTTGTTCTAATCTGGTCCAATTGTTGAAAAGCCATACGATATTCTACGACAATTGCCTGCCGATGAATTCTCGCAAGGTCTCATTGAAGAGAGGAGCGGGCAAATACCCGCTCCTTTTGAACAAATGACTAGAACTCTTCTTCAGGGGCGCCTGGACCACCGTTGTTATCAAAATTTGAGTAGTCATAACAGGCTTCCGTATCCATAACGAGCCGCCTCACCTGGTCACCATCGTGTCCATAACAATTGCCGGAAAACCAACCACCAAGGTGGTACCAATCGGTATCACAGCCATTCATCGTGAATACAGCAGTGGACACATAGCCAGTGCCATCCAGGCTTGCGGTGTTTGGAACACTATTTCTATGTTGGTCACCCACATAGAGTGTTCGATTGAAATCTGCGTCTCCTACATTTGAAAAGATGCGGCTTGATGTCCAGACCCAGTTTGACGTGGTGGAGTCCACTTCTTGCCACAGATCAGGGCGAGTTTCACATGCGAATTCATTAGGTCCGAGTGGGATGGTCACTGAAGTGCCGTCTCCACAGCTTAACGTGGCAGTACCATTACCGTTATTCACTACCGTGCAACCATCACCAGCGGGGCCTTGAGGACCCTGATCTCCCTGAGGACCCTGATCTCCCTGTTTACCTTGAGGACCCTGGTTACCTTGAGGACCCTGATCCCCTTGTTTACCTTGAGGTCCCTGGTCACCTTGCTTACCTTGAGGCCCCTGGTCTCCTTGCTTACCTTGAGGCCCCTGGTCGCCTTGGTCTCCCTGGTTGCCCTGCTCACCTATGATGCCAAAGGTGAATTCGAACTCGTCTACCTTGCTTGAGCTGAAATCGGGACCTTTACTGGACTTTTTGCTTTTTCCGCTCTTCTTACTCTTCTTGCTATTTTTACGTGCGTCAACAACCAGCAAATAGCTGGAATCTGACAGGATGACATTCAACGTTGCCTCGATCAGATCCTGATTCCCCAGTGTGGAACAGGAAACCAGTGAGAAAGCATTTGGCAGACTGGGAATTGTTACCCCGGAACCGTCAGCCTGGCAGAGATTATTACCCAGAATCTCGAGCCCCGTTGCCGCGCCACTGACGTCGGAGACGACATGGACCTCTGTTATTAGCAAATCATTATTTCCTGCAAAGGCAGAACTGATGGGAAATAACATCATCAGCAAAACCAATATCGATAGTTTTTGTTTATTCATAATTGTGCCCTAATGTTAAGAATTGCACCTACTTACCAGGCTTTATTGATGCCGATGAAAGCACTTTGTTATGTGCTCTGGCTTGGTGGTTCATGTTTCTTTTTTTTTAATGAGCTGCGAATGTTGATGAATTCGCGCTGATCTACATGATCGATATACTCGAATTTTAGTATTATTGATGCTGCCCGATCTGAAAACTGTGAATATCTGTTGCCGTGGATCGCACACTCACAGGTCCAGTCGATGACTCAGCATGATCGATACTAGACCAATCTTGGTTATTTGTACGCAATCCCGCCCTGAGAAATGTAAACGAAATGTAAGCTGGATCGTCGCTTGTTGGGTATCAAACTTGCTCGTAGCATCGTGATTCTGAAATAGCTCCCTTCTCGACAGGCCAGTTAATCTGATTAATCAGATTGATAGCAATTAGGTGCATCCACCGGGTCAGTTTTTGTAGATCTGATGAATGGATGAAAGCGAGGAATCCGCTTAAAATAGATGCAAACAATGTGTGTCTAAAGATCTCTTGTATAATAGTTGCTAATAGCTGGTTCGGGATTTCTACTCCGCATTTTTAAGCGCTTAATTACCCTGAGAAAACGGGTACTGAGACAAACAGATAGAATCATGACCTGTTAAATCAAGTGAGTGTATCCAGTGCGGGAGCTTGATTTAATTTCATTTAGGTGCAGTCTACCAATAATATTCATGGTTGAACCGGATTTGAGCTTATTGCTTGGATTCCGGCTTTGTTGTTGCTCGTGTCTCAGTTTTCAGACAGCTCAAATAGGTTATTCTGTTATTTAGAACGATATCGAAAGACGATGATCGGAATTTCATGACATCAGACAGTGAGAAACGGACAAGCGAGTTGGAAAAACAACTCCTGGATGCACAGGACAGACTTCATCAGGTCGAAAGTCTTGCGGGCATCGGACACTGGTCGCTCGATCATCGGACACAGGCATTTTTCATCTCACGCCATGCCGAATCAATTATGGGCATCGATCAGCCTCATGCCGAATTGAACTTCGATGATTTTATCTCAAGAGTTCATCCTGATGATCGTGAAGGGATCGAGCGAGTATTTCAGGATTCTGTTAAACAGCGCACCGGATACGATATTAGCTATCGGGTATTACTGACTGATGGAACTATTAAATATATCAATGAAAGGTGCAGACATGAATTCGATAGTAGCGGTAGGGTCAATCGCTCATTCGGGACCTTGCTGGATATCACGAAACAACTCGGTAATGAAAGACAGGCCCAGAGAGACCAGAGGGTGCTCGAGAAAAGCGAGGCAAATTTTCGTGATCTGGTGGAAACATCCCATGATCTGATTTGCCAATTGGATGATGTGGGCATATTCACGTATCTTAATTCAGCCTGGGAGGACGTGCTGGGATACAAACTCGAAGAGATGCTCGGTCACAATTTCACGGAATTCAAAGAACCCGAAGAAACAGCCAAGATGATCCCAATTTACGAGGGTGAACGCGAACAAGTTTCGGACTATGAAACAAGTTATATCAATAAATCTGGTGATCGCGTAATCCTGAGGTTCAGGACAAAACCACAAAATGATATCGATGGCAATAGGATAGGTGTGCAAGGCACGGCTTATGACATTACCGATCAAAGGCGAGCAGAAATCGCGCTTCAGGAGAGTGAAAAGCGTTTTCGTGACATGTTCCAGAGCTCATCCGATGCCCAGTTGCTGGTCGATTCGAATGGGAGCATCTTGCTGGTAAACGCGCAAACTGAGATCACATTCGGTTACACCACGAGTGAGATAACCGGATCCAATCTGAATCGTCTGATTCCGGAACGATTTGATGATCACACGAAATACATGCATGAATACTTTGACAATCCAAAAGCAAGGCGGATGAGTGCAGCGACCAATCTTATTGGTAAAAACAAAGATGGGGAGGAACTTAATCTCGAAATCAGCCTGACACCCATTGAAGAAGGACGACTGGTACTTGCCAGCGTGCGGGATGTGTCTGAGAAAATGGAGCTTGAGAGACAGTTTCTGCAGGCACAGAAGATGGAGTCAATCGGCAGGTTAACGGGCGGCATTGCTCACGATTTGAATAATGTGCTCACTGTGATTATTGGATTTGCTGAAATGGGGGAGGCAAGTGCTCTGCCAAATAGTATCAGCATTAGAGACTTCCAGGAGATACGAAAAGCCGGTGAACGAGCGAGTAATATGATAAGCCAGCTAATGTCGTATTCGCGTCAGCAGATACTCCAGCTCCAGGTTGTCAATCTGAATGATGTCATTCTGGACATGGAGGACATGCTGCGTCGACTCATCAAAGAGAACATCCAGGTGGAATCAGAACTGGATCACGAACCCGCACTTATCGAGGTGGATCCGGTGCAGATTCAGCAGATTATTATGAATCTGATCGTCAATGCGGGTGATGCAATGGCGTCGGGCGGTAGCCTTAAGATAAAAACGACAGTCGAGTATCTTGATGCCATACCAGATACGCCGCAGATTATTATGTCTTCCGGACGATACGTTATTCTGTCAATCACAGATACCGGTGAAGGGATGACCAGGGAAGTCATCGCGAATATCTTTGAACCCTTCTTTACAACGAAAGAGCAGGGAAAGGGAACTGGTCTGGGTTTGTCGGTTGTCTACGGCATAGTAAAACAGAGCAGAGGTTATATAACTGTGAATAGTGACCCAGGTGAAGGCACGCAGTTTGTTCTGTATTTTCCCGTGATATCGAAATCAGTTGACCTGGAACCCAATAGTATTCAAAAGAAGATTCTCCCAGGTACTTGCCGAATTCTACTGGTCGAAGACGACCCGGATGTTCGTGGATTGAGCAAGAACGTGCTCGAATCCAACGGCTACGAAGTGCTTGATGTAGAGGATGCTGAACATGCGATGGCCGCACTTACGAACTCGGATGTTGAATTTGAATTAATGATTAGTGACATTGTGTTGCCCGGTGTGGACGGGCACGAGCTTGTGACTTATGCCCTCGCTAATTCACCCACCACAAGAATTTTGCTGGTGTCTGGATACAGTAGCGACATCGGGCAAATCAACAGCCATGATGATATTGAGTTCCTGCAAAAACCCTTCGATGCAAGTTCGCTGCTTGCTAAAGTGGCCGAGATAATGCAATAGGATCATCCTCTAACATGATCTGAAATATCCGGTAATTCTAATTGCTAACCAGTACTAAACGTTGTTGCGACAATTCAGCAGCGGGAGTTTATCTCACCAATTTTATGGATGTTAGCGAATCTGGTTGAATGATGTTAGCGAATCTGGTTGAATGAACTAGTATTGATTAGCGGGTGTAAAAGATAAAACCATTTACTGGTATTTAATGAAGTTCTGTCCCAGGGAATGGGATTGAGAATATTCAAGGAGGAATCGATGCTTGGCTGCCCCCTGGAAAAAGCATTCGGATTAATGCGCCTTATTACCTTGTTCACGAGCATTATTTACGCACTGCCGCTAGTTGCGGCTGAGCGTGATCTCGTTGTTGACGCTTTAACGTCTGGCCCCTATGAAGTTGGAAGCGCTAACTTCAGAATCAGCGATTCTGCATTGACTGAACTGCAAGATGAGGGGCTTGATGCAGGACAGCTTCAACAGGGTATGAACAACAATGGTGAACTGAGATATATCAGTGAATTGCTGGCTTCGCCGGATGATGCATTTTATTTTCAGGTGCTGGTGCCAGATGACAGCACGCGATATGGGGAGTCCGCTGGTTCTCTTATCCCTTATGCGGGGTATGTGCTCTATCCAACCAAAGACAGCAATGATCGTGCGAACTACGATGTCTTTATTCCGCCGTCACTCCCTCATATGCAAAGTGAAGGAGAAGGACCTATCTTTGCAGATGACAATTTTAAGTACCCTATGCTGGTATATTCTCACGGGCAAGGAGACCATCCTACCAGCACCCAGCTCAGCTTCCTGATTGATCTTGCGAGTCATGGCTATGTCGTAATTGCGTTGTACCATGGTGATAATCGATTTAGCGGCACCGAACCCAGACAGTTTAATCTCCGACCGCTTGCTGTAAAAAACGCAATCGATGAAATTCTTGGTGATTCAGCCTATGCAAATAACATTGATCCTGACCGAATTGGCGGTCTGGGTGGGAGTTTTGGCGGTGCAACAATGCTTGCGTTGCTTGGCGCGCAAATAGTTAATCCGGATTTCAGTAGCGTTGCTTCAAACAGCCTGATTGAAACGACAGTCGACACGCGGATAAAGGCCGCCGCAGCAATTGTTCCTTATATGGGCCTGGGTACCCATACCTTTTTTGGCACTGGGAGTACCGGCACGGCTACGGTTGATCGCCCTTTTTTAGCCAATTCGGCGAATAGTGATGAGGCAACTGACTTCAGCAAGGTGCAGGCAGCGATGACCAATATCCCCGGTGTAAAGTATCTGGTGGAATATGACGGCGAAGGCCATGCCATGAGTGATGGGGCGGTAAGTGATGCCTATACATGGATGAAATTATTCTCGGATGCCTTTGTGAAGCAGGATGCAGCGGCGATGAGCATATTGAGCCGAATCCAGTCAGTAGAGGCTAGTGGGTCAGATAGTCTGGTTCAGGTCACAGAACCGACCACTTCTCTTGACGCCGACTCAGATGGCATTGGTGATGAGTCAGACGATGACGATGATAATGATGGCATGACCGATGTTTTTGAGGTTGCTAACGGTCTCAATCCGTTTCTGGATGACGCAGCCGAAGATTCAGATGGTGATGGTGCCACCAATTTGCAGGAATTTGAATCCGGTACAGATCCTGCAGACAGCAATAGCGTCGACGCGTGCTTTGCAACGGACGCAGTCGGCATTGATGCCTCGGCGTCGACTTTACCGGTTGAACAGCGCCTCTATTTTGCCAACCCGGGTAGCAACTCAAACCAACAGACATTTCTCCGATTCTCAAATCCGAATAACACATCTGCATCTGTTGAGGTCTACGGCATTGACGATGGTGGAAACCTGTCGAAGAAAGAGCCCTTCAGTTTTAATCTGGCTGCAAATGCCTCAATACAACTCACCGCCCAGGATATTGAAAACGGAAATAGCAGCAAAGGCTTAACGAGCAACCTCTGTGATGGCCAGGGTAAATGGCAGTTCAGGATACGGTCAGATAATGCAATCCGGGTGATGGGCCTTATCAGAACACCGGATGGCTTCCTTACGAGTATGGATGACGTGGTGCCGAAATCCGGTGACGATAATTTTATTTATTTCGCCAACCCGGCAACCAATACCAACCAGCAGACGTTCCTTCGTATTGTCAACACTACATCTTCCAGCGGTACGGTCACGATTAGCGGCATTGATGATACGGGGACGAGTTCTAATGGTTCCGTGAATTTTGATCTCGGCTCTTATGAAGCAAAACAATTAACCACGGCGGATTTGGAGAACGGAAACTCAAATAAGGGGCTTACCGGGAGTTTGGGTGATGGCTCTGGCAAGTGGCAACTGACGGTGACGTCTTCCCTGGCTCTTGAGGCAATGAGTCTGATCCGCACTGCAGATGGCTTTCTGACCAATCTATCGGGTGTGGTTGATAAAGATACGTCTGATCAGCATGTGGTTTATTTTGCCAATCCGGCGAGTGAAACCATTAAGACGACTTTCTTGAGAATTATTAATACCTCATCGGAAATTGGCGATGTGATTGTATCTGGCGTCGACGACAGCGGCAGTATTGCTCCAGGAGGAGACGTGCAGTTCAGCCTTGGTGCGAAAGAATCCAAGCAAATGGTGGTTTCGGATCTCGAGAACGGTAACCTCAATAAAGGTCTGTTGGGTGC
Source organism: uncultured Pseudomonadales bacterium (assembly GCA_964548025.1). GTDB lineage: Bacteria > Pseudomonadota > Gammaproteobacteria > Pseudomonadales > Azotimanducaceae > JAHRVQ01. The sequence continues at coordinate 15,886 of CAZJRI010000038.1, read as the reverse complement.
ACTGGGTTCTGGTAATGGTCGGTGGCGATTGACTATAACTTCCAGCCTGTCATTGCAGGTGATGAGTCTGGTCCGAACACCGGATGGATTTTTGACTAACCTCAGTCGTACTTCGCCGGTGACAAACAACATAAATGATATCTATTTCTTTAATCCGGGAAGTAACACGAATCAGCAGAGTTCACTACGCCTTGTTAACAATTCCGATCAGCAGGGCAGCGTAACCATTTCGGGCTTTGATGATACGGGTGCTCCGGCAACGGGTGGGGACGTTAGCTTCAATATCGGCGCCGATAGTGCGATGGTCGTAACTGCACAGGATCTAGAGAACGGCAATGCCAACCTTGGCCTGGTGGGTGCATTCGGTGATGGATCAGGAAAGTGGCGGTTGCGGGTCTCATCAGATGTGTCGCTACAGGTCCAGAGTCTGCTTGATACCCAGTCAGGATTCCTGACCAATTTGAGTCAAACGGCAGAGTAGAAATATTGAACTGTTGAGACAGTCAGATTGGATGTTTCCCGGACCTCAGATCTCACCCGCCGATAACCTCGGAGCCGTGTCATTCTTGCTCCAAATCCTGATAAGCTAGCATTCACTTTGGCCAGACGATGGAGTGAATGATGACTAGCGGACCTGCGAAATCGATTGAATTTGCCACGGTCGGGTTTGCTACCCCGGGGTTGGCAGTACCCATGGCTGAAGCTGCAGAAAGAGATGGATTTGATATCTTTTTGCTGACTGATTCGCAATGTCTCAGAGGTGATGTCTATACACAACTTGTTCTCTGTGCAAAAGCCACGAGTCGTATAAAACTTGGCACAGGCGTGACGAATCCGATAACCCGCCATCCGTCTGTAACAGCAGCCAGTATTGCCAGCGTTCATGCGGAGTCTGGAGGACGGGCGATTCTCGGCATTGGCCGTGGAGATAGTTCCGTTCTGCATATAGGTGAGAAACCGGCAAAAATGAAAGCCTATGCCGGTTATTGTGAAGAATTGCAGGGCTATCTGCTTGGCGAAGAGGTTGATCAGAAAGGGTTCCCCAGTCGATTGCGTTGGTTTGACCAGGTGAATGTTGGAAAGGTCCCCCTGGATATGGTTGGCTCAGGACCAAAGTCACTTGCGCTGGCAGCAGCTATTGCGGATCGGGTTACTCTCGCGGTTGGAGCCGATCCGGAAAGAATTGCCTGGGGGTTGGAACAGGTGAGACTGGGGGCAGAAGCTGCTTCACGTAATCCCAACGACATCGAAGTAGGTGCTTATGTTAATATCGCGGTCGATAGTAATAAAAATAAGGCAATCGAATCGATAAAAGGCTCTGTGGCAACCTTCGCTCATTTCAGCGCAGCTATTGGCGCTGACTTTGAAAATCAACCCAAGATCATGCGAGATGTAACGAAACGTCTTGTGACTGAATACAATACCCAACATCATACGGAAGGTACCGCACCTCATACTCAATATATTGATGAAACCTTTACCGAGTGGTTTGCAGTGACGGGTACAGAGGAAGAAGTGGTCGATGGGTTATCACCGCTGGTAAAACAGGGGCTGAGTCATATGTACTTCGTTGGGACAGGCAGAGAGGGGCTGGTGAAAGAGGTCATGCCTGCTCTGCGGGCGATCTGAAAACCTGGAGTAGCAGCGAGATAACCCGAAAGACCTCTTTACTTGAGATATGCGGTGAAATTAGGATGAACCGACTATGAGAATAAAAACAAAAATTAGGCTGAGCTTTATTGTTGGTATCGTGTTGGTCTGTATCAGTGCGAAAAGTATCGCTCAGATGAGCGATCACACCTATACCAGCCAGGCGATCGAAACGGGATCCCGTGTCTATGTCCAGAGGTGTGCCGTATGCCACGGGCCGGATGGCGCCTGGATAGACGAGATTAATCTGGCGCTTGGTCATTTCCGTATTGCTGTTACAGATGAGGATTTGCGTGAGGTCATATCCGAGGGTGCTGCGGAAGGCCGAATGCCTGCTGTCAGCCTGTCGCAGGGTGATATGGATGGATTGATTGCCTATATTCGTACCGGGTTTGAGATCGAGGATACGGCTATTCGTATTGGAAATATCGGGTCGGGGAAGTCGTTGTTCGAAGGCAAGGGTGACTGCAATGAGTGCCACCGGATCAATGGCGAGGGACCACGCACCGCACCGGATCTCAGCGACATTGGACTAATCCGCACACCCGGTGCGTTGCAGCGGACTCTGATAGAACCATCAACCGCACTTCGTCCAATTAATCGTCCGGTCAAAATCGTGACACGAAGTAGAGAAACCATCACCGGACGGCGTCTGAACGAGGACACCTATACCGTTCAGTTAATCGACTCGAACGAACAGCTTCGTTCGCTTGTTAAAGCAGATCTGGTCAGTTACGAGATAAGTGAAACACCCACGCACGAACCCACAACACTATCTGAGGCGGAGGTCGCTGACCTCATTGCTTACCTGCTTTCACTGCGAGGTGAATTATGAAGTTCAAACCCCTGTATATCTCCCTTTGTCTGATCACTCTAGCGTCGTTCGGTTTTACCGTCACCGCTGAGGTAACTTTTGACCGTATCCTGAATGCGGAAAACGAACCCCAGAACTGGCTGACGTATAACGGCGGCTATTCAAGCCAGCGGTACAGCAAGTTAAAGCAGATCAAGCGGCGCAACGTTCATAAATTAGAGCTCAAATGGATGTTGCAGAACCAGGTGTTTGGCGCCTGGCAGTCCAATCCAATCGTTGTTGATGGAATCATGTATCTAACCGAGCGCCCCAACGATGTTATGGCGGTTGACGCTGTAACCGGCAGGGTTTTCTGGATGTACAGACATACACCTGCAGCGAACACCCAGGTATGTTGCGGCGCTAACAATCGCGGGGTGGCGATTCTAAAGGACAAAGTCTTTACAGGTACGCTCGATGGACGCCTGATCGCTCTTGATCGTATCAACGGCAAACCACTCTGGGATGTAGAGGTTGGTGATGTCAATCTGGCCTATTCGATAACGATGGCACCGATCGCAGTGAAGGATAAAATCATAGTCGGTGTTGGAGGCGGCGAATATGGTATTCGTGGTTATGTAGTCGCTTACGATGCAGACACAGGTGAGCAGGCGTGGAAATTCTACACGATTCCTGGCCCGGGTGAACCAGGTCACGATAGTTGGGAGGGAGACGATTGGGAACATGGTGGAGCCCCCGTCTGGATTACAGGATCATTCGATCCTGAGCTGAATCTGATTTATTGGGGTGTGGGTAACCCGGGCCCGGACTGGAATGCGGGGCAGCGACCGGGTGACAATCTCTACTCTGATTCTGTTATTGCCCTTGATGTGGATACGGGAGAGCTCAAGTGGCATTTTCAATTCACGCCAAACGATGGTTATGATTATGACTCGGTGCAGATACCCGTGCTGGTCGACAGAAATTGGCAGGGCAAACCTGCCAAGCTTATGTTGTGGGCGAATCGAAATGGTTACTTCTATGTTCTGGATCGAGTTACCGGAAAGTTCCTGCTGGGTAAGCCCTTCGTTAAAGTAAATTGGGCCAGTGGTCTCGATGAAAATGGCAGACCGATACAAACGCCACAACCAGAAGGCATGCCCACCTGGCCCGGTAATCAGGGTGGGACGAACTGGTACCCGCCATCTTATAGCCCACGAACTGATCTGTTCTATTTCAGCGCATGGGAAAACTACGCAACAATCTATCAATCAATTGAACAGGAATACGAGCCTGGTGGTTTGTTCCTTGGGGGAGGCTTCAGCGTAGCGGCACCTGTACACGGGGCACCAACGATTGGTATTGGGCGCACCACACCGATAAACAACTGGACTGATGCTGTCGGTCATGCATCACTTATGGCAATGGACCCGGATACAGGCGAAGCAGTCTGGAAGTATGATCAATTTGATGTGAGTGACAGTGGCATGCTGACGACCGCATCAGACTTGTTATTCACGGGTGGTCGTGAAGGCTATTTACATGCATTGCATGCCCGTACCGGCAAACTGCTGTGGAAAGTTAATCTTGGCGGACAAATCGTGATGGCACCAGTGACCTATATGGTTGACGGGGTGCAATACCTGACGGTCATCTCAGGGAATATGATGGCCACCTTTGCATTGCGTGACTAGCTGCTTACTTATCGCCTGGGATTATTCCGTTCCGGGTTTTACCACCACCTGGTCCGGGCGGGAGATTGTGCTGATCGTCAACCGCGAACCATAATCGAAGCAGATGGTGTATACACTCTGGTTCAGGCCAGTCTTCAAATGTGCCATGGGCATGAAGCACGGCGTAGATGCTTGTTCAGCAGCATAAACATCAGAAGGAAGCTGAGAGGCTAGTTAACTTTCTTTGACAGATCAGCACCGGCTTTAAATCTCACTACATTCTTGGCGGCGATCTGGATCTCTTTACCCGTCTGCGGATTTCGTCCTGTGCGAGCAGCCCGGTTAGAGATGCTAAAGCTACCAAAACCAGCCAGCGATATCGTATCACCACCAGCCAGAGCACCCGCAGCAGCTTCGCCCATAGCTTTGAGTGACAGCGCAACCATCTCTGTCTGGAAACCGGTTGAACTTGAAACTCTCTCAAGAATTACGCCCCAACTGACAATAGTCACAGGTGGCGGTTGAGTATCAGCGGCCCTGGAGATTTCTCTGCCTTTGTCTATATAACCGTGGACACCAGCCGTCCAGACAGCGGCGGCTATGGGGGTCAGACTTACGGTTGCCCTAACCGGTGTGCCATCCTCTCGAAAATATATGGTTTGATCAGCAGTACCGGTCGCGCCGAGTTTTATAAGTAGAGTCTCCACCTCATCCCAGAGCCAGTCGCAAGATTCATTGGCACCATCGCAGTTGAGCGCACGGGATAAAAGAGGGGTCGCTTTGTCGATTCTTTTCTTGTAGACCAGAGCCAGACTCGCTTCAAGCTCGAATTCACCGGTTGACGGTGTTCTGGCAGTCTTCAAGGAATCAATCTCATATCGATGCTTCAGGCAATCATCCGGTACCTTTAATACTTTGGCTGATTGGCATGGCGTGTTGGCTTCGATCTTCGCTTCTCGGAGGGTAAGGTCGATGAGCGTGCGAAAATAGATATCAAAAAAAGAGTCAACATAAGCTGATCCGGTCAATGTGACATGACCCTGGTAGTCGTAGCCACCGGTGCTGTTGCGCAGGAGGGTTACATGACCTACGTACTCCTTTTTATCACCTCGCTTGGCCCTTAGAAGCGTCACATGACCGACAAATTCCTTTTTCTCGGTATCCTCGTCGAACTCGTCAGCCAGGCTGACACCATCCAAACTGCTGGATCCGATATTGCTCCCGCGCAAAAGTGTCACATGCCCGACATATTCCTTCGGTTCTTTAGACTTTTTCTTTGGTTTCTTCTTGTCTGCCTTGGCATCAATTAACGTTACATTCTGCAGAATCTCATTTGCCGGTATTTCAAGCTCGTCCACCTCGACAACTGAAATGTCGTTTGATTCAATTCTGCCCGAATCACGCGATTGCTTCTTACGACCACGCTCATCGCCGCTTTTGGTAATTGTGACATGCCCTGTAAAAGTCTCGCTGTCTGACGATCTGAGCACCGTGACATTGGCATAGAAATCGGCATCGATCGATTCTGCGGCAATAATGCCAAATGGCTCAAAATCGACACCACCGCTCTGGGCTGCGGACGTGAGTTCTTCTATCAGGCTATCGTATATTAAGTCAGCTTCATCAAGCGATATTGAAGCACCAGATGCCATAGCATCAACCAACTCAGCTTTGTTCATTGCTTGTGCAGTCGTTGTGATTAAGAGCCCTGCAATGAACATCATGCAGGGAATAACAGTCTTTAGATTTGTTTTAATTGTGTTGTTCATGCAAGACCTTTTTTGCTTTAGCGACCGCGTTCGCTATCAAAGATATTGATTGAATCTGGTGACAAAGATCGACCAGGGCTAACATATCACCAGAGGTGACGGCAGGAAGTAAGAGATTATACCGAGAGGAAGCAAAAATAAACTACATCTTAGAAGCTCATCATCAAAAAGCCTGTAAAAGCAGCATTATTGGGTGACAGCGAAGAATCAACTCGAGTTTTCATATTGTTGATTGCCCGTCGGTATCCTTCATAAAATTCCCAGGAGGGTCTGGGATTGTAGACGAGATCAAGTTCCAGGTGCTTGATGATACCCTTAGCGGTTGTTGGCTTGACGAATACTTCTGATTGCGGTCTGAAGTAGACCAGACAAATGGTAATCAGGCTCCACTTGGCAATCTTGTTTTCCACGAGAATATCAAGCACGTTATTGAACCCTGCCTCCTGTATGCCTCCCTCCTGCGCACCGTGTAATAACTTCTTGTAGCCTTTTACTAACGCTGTTCTGTCTTTGGGATTCAGGGCATTGACACAATCGCGGAATTTGGGTTTTTCGAACATGGACACCATTGAGGAACGTGATACTGTTTTCACGAGGTTTTCCAATAATTTGTGCTGGTGTCTGAACTTCTCCTTAGAGAATGCCTCTGCTGCAAATTCAGACATCTTCTCAACCCGATGCTTCTTGCCCACCGTTATCATATCCGGATGGGCGAAACCGCCCGGGTATTGCTGAAGGAAATTCGCCTCAGCAAGTTTTAGTTTCTCAAAGTTCATTTGTCAGATCCCTGGTTTTTTCTCTTATTGCTCATTAAAAGGTACTTGAATGAGCAGTCAATATGCGTAGTCTTGATAGCACGCGATATTAGTTTTCTGATTGTTCCGAATTATGCTCTAACGATAGAATAGAGTTTTGATAGGTAGCGGTATCATTGATTCACATATCGCCAAACGCCAGCCGTATGTAATTTCTGTATTGGAGGATCTGGTTAGGCAGAATGTGCTTGTCATTGAGCACTTTCGACATGATGATGCCGCCCTCGATGACCGTGCTCAGCATGTCAGCATATTCTTCGAGTGGTTTCTCATCTTTCATTGTGTAATTTCCCATAACTTTCTCAAAATGCTCAAGGAATATATGACGCCAGGACCGCACACCCTGAGCGTTGAGTTCGCGGACTTCGTCGTCGAACTGCTCTGCCTCGTAAGCGAATGATGCAACGAGACAGCCGGGATGTGTGTCTGGTAGATCCTCCATGGCTTCTGCCATGAGCTTTAGAAAAATCAGTAGCTGTTGTAGTGGATCCTCCGTAAGTGAGCGGGCGCGATCGGCAAGCTCGGTAAAAAAAACAACGTCATTATTTAGATATCTCAGGATCAGGTTCTTTGCGAGGTCATTTTTGCCATCAAAGTGATAGAAAAAACCGCCCTTGGTAATATTTGCCTTGCTGATGATTTCCTCAATGGATGTGCCCGAATAACCTCGTTGCAGGATAATGCTTTCGGCAGTTGCCAGAATGTGCTCTCGAGTTTGTTCACCTTTTTTGCCCATTGGGATCTCCTTGTAGAAATTTACTATACCTACCGTAAGGTTTTTTTTGTTCAGCGATCAGTACGCACCTGAAACGAAACAAAAAAACTACATAACTATATGATATTAAAAAATTTAATAAATAAATTGAAAAAAGTACTGGCCTTCCACTAGATCAAAACTGGAATTCAGCATAGCATATTTCTGTACAAACCGGTCGGTTAATTACTGACTTTTTAGACACATATTTGATCAGGAGGAAACTAAAATGCCTACACCAATCGAGATTTTGCTGGACCCCGTATCTCTAGGAGTTCTGGCGCTGTATGGCGCACTGATGACATTGGAAGCCATTGCACCTGGGCGTAAGTTGGCAAAAGTTAAGGGCTGGATACCCCGTGCATTAGGTTCATTCATCATTTACTTCTATTTGTCATCGTATCTTCCCCTCTTGTGGGATGGCTATCTTGCCGAATACCAGTTTTTTGATCTGAGCACGATGGGCACATTGGCGGGTGCTGTGATCGGTATTACGGTTTATGAAGGTCTGGTGTATGCATGGCATCGCACACTGCATCAGTCGAACTGGTTGTTCCGTAGTTTTCACCAGATGCATCACAGTGCCGAACGCCTCGACACCTTTGGCGCTTTCTATTTCAGCCCACTGGATATGGTTGGCTTCACAATGCTGGGAAGCCTGAGCTTGTCATTGATTGTCGGTCTTAGTGCTGAAGCAGTTACGGTATTTCTGTTTGCGACCATGTTTCTTGGCATCTTCCAGCATACAAGTATCAGAACACCGAAGTGGCTCGGATACCTGGTGCAGAGGCCTGAGAGCCACACCATTCACCATGGAAAGGGACTGCACAAATTCAACTACTCGGATCTGCCCGTCTTTGACATCTTGTTCGGGACGTTCAGGAATCCAGAGGGTTATGAAATGGATACGGGATTTTACAACGGTGCATCCGGCAGGATTGGCGACATGCTGCTGTGCCGGGATGTATCAGTCGAGAAACAAAAGGCGCCAGACTCCATTGACATTGGCAAGGTCTTGGCGGCAAAGGTAATTAATCAGGATAGAGAAGGAGAGAACAATGCCGTTTATTGAAGTGAAATCGATCAGAGGCGTCTTTTCAGATGAAGAGAAACCACAGGTAATCAAAGAGATCACGAATGTGTTTAAAAGGATGAAAGGCGATGAGTTTGCCGGTGGCACATGGGTTGTGATAAATGAAATCGATGATGGGAACTGGGGTGAAGGAGGCGCCGTGTTGAAGAAGGAAAACGTTCCCGATTCGGATGGAGACTGAGATATGGGGTGGTGTAAAGTACCGGGGTTGGTAAGTTCGAAACAGGGTCCTTATCGGGCGGGTGGTGTGGCAAATGTTCACATTTGTTCATCGATTGGGGACCAAATTGACCATGAACTTTTCTAGATTTTTTCTCCGGCACTTTACTCCGACTTTACTAATTAGGCGGCGAATACCGCCGGTTTTCGATCAATCCAGGGTTCGGCCTGTTCCAGTTGATGGGCGATATCCAACAACTGCGATTCACCGCCCATCCGGGCAAAAAAATGCATACCGAGAGGGAGGTCAGCCGGACCTATTCCGCAGGGTACTGAGATTGCTGGTAATCCCGTGAAATTTGCAACGGGCGTATGAGGTACCAGGCTGGTGACATCTTTAAACCACTCTCGAAGTGGCACGCCACTATTTAAGGTGACATGACTGTTGAGCTCAGGCGTTGCTCTGGCCATTGAGGGTGTCAGGATCAAGTCCCACTTCTCGAAGAATAGGCCTAACTCACGGCCCACAATATTGGAAAAGCCAATCGCGTTGGCGTATTCATATGCCGTGACATTGGCACCCGCTTCCGCCATTTCAAGTGTGGTTGGTTCAAGTGTATCCGGTCCCGGTACACGATTGGTCATCGGTGCCAATTGGTTGATGGTTGCGTTGGCAAGGCAATACCACAGCGTTTCAAAGCATGACATAACCGCGCCGCCTTTGACGATATCCGGCGTCGCTTCCTCGACCTGATGCCCTAGTTGACGCAGAGATTCTGCAATCCTTTCAACTTCACCACGCACTTCGGGGTCGAGGTCCGCAGTTCCCCAGCCTTCAACGCTCACTGCAATCCTGTATATCTTTGGTGCCTGTTTCAGACCATTGCTGAACGAGCCTGGAATTTCCGCTGAAACAGTTGCCTCACCCGGCGTTGAACCGATCAAAGCATCGAGAAAGGCTGCAGTGTCTCGTACGGTTCTTGAATTACACCCTTCGGCAATAAGCGGAGCCGTCACGTCGTTCATTATCGGTCCGAGACTTACCCGACCACGAGAAGTTTTCAGTCCAACATTCCCGCAGATACTGGCTGGTATGCGGGTTGATCCGCCACCGTCATTGGTATGTGCAAGCGGTACCACACCCGCTGCCACAAGTGCAGCAGAGCCACCACTGGATCCGCCTGTAATGTGGTTTGTGTTCCAGGGGTTACAGGTCCTGCCCTGGGCGAGTGATTCTGTGGTTAAGGTCAAACCGAATTCTGGGCAGGTCGTTCGCCCCAGGATATTAAACCCTGCATCTAGTATCCGTTGCCCGATATTGGTCGTGATGGGTGCTATATGCCCCTCTGTTATTCGCGAACCCATTTCCTGTGGTATGCCCTCGACACTGGCACCGAGATCTTTCAGGAAAATAGGCACGCCGACAAATGCCGCGTTTTTATCCGGTGATGGAGAATTTGTATCATCAACATACCCAACGACAGCATTCAGTTGTTCATTAACCTGACCTGCGGCATCCCGGGCAATAGCGCTCAGTTCCTGTGCAGTGACTTCTCCCTGCTGTACAAGTTCGGCAAGGCCTAGTGCGTCATGTTTTGTATATTCACTGATATTCACTCGATAACCCCTTAAGTTTGATCTGATTCTTTTTTGGAGTAGCGCCCTCAATCCTAACACTTTTTTAAATTTGAACGTTTACTGAAGAGCTGGGAGTAGAACGGGCAGGGCGGGAATTAAAGGGGAAACATGAAATCAGCTAATTAGTGAATGTTGAGTACTGGAATCTGCAAAAAACCTGGACAACTTCCATTGATATCATGCTGTCTGGATTTTCAATCGCTTGTAAAATATGGTCACAACGGTTGCTTCCAACACAAACCCCAGGAGTAGGATGATAGTGCCAGTCTGGTAATCCAGAATCTGCAGAAAATACAGAAACTGCGCGAACAAATAGATAGCCCCGACACGAGACATACTGCCCATGGCCATTCCGTTTGTCTTTCTGGCAACCATCAGCAGGCCATGATAATAGTTTCTCCAGAGAAGCAACGCAGGGAGAACACACATCATCATTAGAACTTCGCGTGCCTGCAACAGCACTTTACCTTTTACGCCAATGAGATCTGACAGGAGAAAGGTACTCAGGGGTGTCAGTGCAATAATCAACATGACAGCGGTAATCCCTGAACCAACCAGGAACATAAACAATCGCTTCTCCCTCAGATTTGTATCGCCAAAGGTCACAAAGAAATGTCTGAACTGATTTGCCGTCATTTGGAACAATGTCGCCACATCAAACCCCACGCGCATGGCAGCAATGCTGACTATTGCATCGGGTGTGCGGGCGATAAATGCGTATAGAACAGGTCGGCTGACGGCGAACATGACGCCGGTAGTCGCGACCGGTACAAAAAAAGAAATAAGTTCACCGACTTTCAGGTTTTCATGTTCCGCGACTGAAGGAAGCCGGTAATCGCGACGAACAATCTGAATAAGAAGCGCCAGGTGAAGCACAGAAGAGACCAATTGTGAACCCACAAGGACAATTGGCGCAGGCAAACCAAGGGAGAAGCCGCTCATTAATCCTGTGATCATAACGGATAGCTGAATCAGATTTAGCACCGTCACTCGACCGGTCATACGATTTTGAACCAAGAGTCCCAACTGAAACTGACGTAACCCATCGATTAGCATCAGCGGGGTAAACAATTCCAGGTATCGCAGTATTCTGCGAATGATATCCTGGTCAACCCCGTAGATAGTGCCAATCAAGAACACTCCGGTATCCGTGTGTGCCAGGATCAGTAATAAACTAGCTAACAGAGCGGAAACAACGACAACGAATATAAGCGTCTTTCTTAGTGCGACAGGCGACCGGGCATAGACGTTAGACATCTGCGATACGAAATTAACGGTAGCATGGAACAACCCAAAGGTGCCGCTCGCAATGGCATAGACAGCAAGTTCAGTTACCGCTTCAGGATATCGTGCAAGCACACCATTCTGAAACTGCCCGCCCAGAACCATGATGCCCACTGTCAGTGCCAACGGCCAATAAAAACGCCAGTAATCCCTAAGCAAGCATGAAATCCTTTGGGGAATTAAGGGTGGAGTGAGTTACCCCAGGTTAAACGGAGATCGAAACAGGATACAAACCCGTTAAGATGTCACATGAAATGAAATGATTTTAGCAAGTCCTTTATATTAGAAGTAGTACGTCAACTGAAGAAAGGGGACAAATCAGTCAGTGTGCTGATTTGCGATTCGGGGTTACGAGGTGATGCTGGGTTAGTAGAAGAGATTTGCATTAAAAAATGGCTAAGCTGTACTTTGCCAAACACCGCGAATGAAGTGCGCCTTTTATCTCAGATTAATGTAATCAACAGCAAACGCGGGGATTTTTAAACACCAGTGCAGGCCCGGCTTGCGGATTACCTGTCTGACTATTTAGACAACCTTTTTGCCAATGCTTCCAGCGTCTTTATTCGCTCGGGACCACTTGGGTGCGAGCCAAGGAAGGGGATAGAGATTTTTGAGGATATATCGTTCATCCGCACATGCAATCGATATGCCCCATAAGGGTCGTAACTGGCTTGTGTTGCCCAGATGACACCCATGTAGTCGGACTGCCTTTCAGCATCCCGGTTAAACTTTGCAGAGAAACCGTCAATCAGTAACGAGGATGCTGTTCTTGTCACTGCGCCTGGTATCACAACGGCGCCGACAGACTTCAGTACATTCAATGGCAGATTACGTTTTGCGCGTTTGTCTCCGTGGCTCAGTTTCAAATGAGCGATCTCATGACCGAGCAGGGCTGCCCATAGATCCAAATCGTCACCAATCATGTCAAGCATCGCGAAATTTACCAGCACTATATTTCGGCCGTCTCGTTTGCCTGCTGAAGCATTGGGCGTGTCTCCTCTGACAATATATAAACTGCTTTCTAATTCAGAAACGCTTTCGATTTTACTCTGAACCGTGTGTAGATATCCTAGCTGGGTTGTGGATACCCAGCGCAGCATTGCGCCTGCGCTGCTTTTTAGCATGATTTCCTGGCCTTCAAAGCCCACTAGTTTTTTTACCAGCCAGGCATCAGGATGCATGTCTGGTTTTGCTTCGGAGTAGTCGCTCCAGATGTTGGTGCCATCGTCTTCTTCACCCTTGATGGTGATTTCCCAGTTGCCGGGCTCGCTTGCGAGTATCAGGGGTGAAATGATGAGGAGTACGATAAAAGACATTGGTCGCATCGGCAGAGTCCAGCAACTGGTTCAGGTGATAGCATTACACCATCGTGCTTTCGGTGCAAACATTTCTATTGAGTGGTTAGAATTTGATCAACCATATCGGTTTCGTTAGGGGTTGGGTAAAAAATGATCAACCTGTACCAATCTGTGCACCACGTTGTTGTCTGTGGCTTGGCGTTGCGTATGAGTTCAGTTCAGTTATTGTGACTGGTGATTGAGTCTTAAGTGAACAATTCTCTGCACCGCTAAGCAACGGTGGGATTCAAGAGTCAGCAGGCAGATTCGACAGATACTGGCCAACGAAGTCAAAGTCCACAAATCTCACGTAGGCTTGTGTCAGCTTTTCTGTAACAGGTCCGGGGATACCCTCCCCAGTCGCTGCTCCGCAGAATGTTCGCACAGGCACGATACAGAGACTTGTTGACGTCAGAAAGATTTCATCTGCATTGTAGGCATCATGGAAGTCGAGATCCTTTTCTATAACCTTGATGCCGGATTCTTCAGCAAGTTCCAGTATCGTCTGCCTTGACACCCCAGGCAGCACAAACTGCTCTCGGGGTGTATAACAAATGCCATCCCGAACAAGAAACAGATTCGCACCAAGACCTTCTGCCAGGTTGCCATTGTGATCGAGGGCCAGGGTGTAGGCATTAATGCCAGCGGAAGGAGACACAGCCTGATTAGCGTAAATAAGGTTGAGATAGTTGTGAGTTTTGGCACGGGGTGTCAAAGAATCGGGCGGTGTTCGCCTGATAGGAGAGACCTGCAGATCGATTCCGTCCCGATAATAAGTCGCACGTTTTGCCAGTGGCAAAGGAATGCACTCGACGATAACCGTCGGCCCATCCTGATCCCAGCCCTCATCACCCACCGCTGATAAACCTCTCGATACGCGTTGAGCCACCCAGTAATCAGTGTCTTCATCAAGAAAGTGGGCATTACGTTGCAGCACTTCTTCACTGATCCGGATCATCTCTTGAACGGATAGCTGTGAATCAATGCGGACCGCTTTCAGCGAACGATACAGGCGCAACACATGCTCCTCGATTTTGAAGATGCGCCCGCCAAAAGTACGCGTCATATCAAAGACCGCGTCACCATAAAGAAAACCACTGTCTCTGAAAGGGATTCGGATATCACCCTCTGGCAGGTATTCACCGTTGTAGTAGGCGATTCGAGTATTGGCACCTTCATCCATGGGTTAGGTCCCTGATTAAGCTGAGGTTCTTTAATGGTACAACTACCTGAAGGCGCTGTTCAATGATTCTGTCTATCGACTGATTTTCTGATTGGAGAATTCCATCCAAAGTGTTATCCGGCTGGTAGTTGAGAAAACAGCATCCGAATATCGATCAGCGACCATCATGTCGAGACCTACCCGGATAATTAATACCGTCTTTTACGATCGAGTGGAATCAGCGTTACCTTGGGTTTCATTTGTAGTACTCTTTCGGATTGCGGTCCTGATCCCTGATTTGCATTTTGAATAATTATCCATGTCGATCTAACAAGATGAAGAAACAGATGAGCAAAAGGAAGCTGATTCCTCGACGCAGAAGTGTGCCCGTGATTGCCCTTTTGTGCCTGATTTTCTCAACCAATGTCACATTGGCTGAGAGTGGAGAGCGTTTGGTACAGGATAGATGTGCAGACTGTCACGCCCTCGTGGATGCTGATCAGGCAGTCGGCGAGCGCGCTAAACGAGGCGGCCCTCCGCTACACTTTTCAGGTAATAAGTTCCGTTCTGATTGGTTGAAAGACTGGTTGCAGAACTACAAGAGAATACGTTCCGCCGGGATCTATCCTGCGATTCATACGATCATTACTGAAAAAGGTGATGAAATTGATGAATCGACTCTGCCGAGTCACCCACAGCTATCCGAAAAAGAAGCCTTGCTTGCCACCGATTACCTGATGTCGTTGAAATCAAAAAATGCGCTCGTACAGGAGATCAGTTTTGAGCCCATAGACACCGCGAGACAAAAAAATAAAGGCAGATTGGAATTTACCCGTGACAACGCCTGTTTCGGCTGTCATCAGAATAAACCGCAAGTTGGCGGCATTTCAGCCCCCGAACTTTATACGGCGTGGCAGCGACTCCAACCTGCCTATATCGTCTCTCACATTACAGACCCTGCAGCCTGGGATAAAAATACCATGATGCCCAGAATTGATTTGAAACCAAGAGACATTCAAAAGCTGGCCGACTATCTTCGCTCCCTGGCAAAGGAGGCAGAATAGTGAATAGGCTTTACAGTATTTGTCTGTTCGTTCTTGCAGCTATTTGTACTTCAGCCGAGGCTGATGACCAATTGGAGATGGGTAAACAGCTCTACGAAATCTACTGCACAAGTTGTCATGGGTTGACGGGTGATGGTTGGGGTATCAATGCCGAACATATGCAAACCGAACCTGCAGACCACACTGAAAATGGCGAAATGGACAAGCGCAGCGATGATGAGCTTTTCAAAGCCATAAAATACGGTGGGAAATCACTCAGCAAATCGGTCCTGATGCCTAAATGGGAAGGCAATATGACAGACGAGCAAATTAACCTGCTGGTGGCTTATATCCGGTCTCTTTGCTGTACTAAAAACCAATAGTCATTCAATCATCCGCGTCCCTGATTCCCCCGTTTAAGGGTCAGATAGTCTGGTCTGCTTCCTCGGCTGCCGGACGATTGACCACGAAGTGAGCAAAGAGACCGATCAGGCTGCACCAAAGGGCGATCCACAACAGGTAAATCAGTACGTCTTCCGGCGGGTTGTTGATTCGCGTCAGAAAGGTTGCTCTCGCCACGGTCCAACAAGCCCAGAAGGTAATTAGACGCGCCGGGCGCCGCAGGCCCAGCAGAAACCAGCTCACAGTACCCGTGATGGACAGGGCCATGAGTTGAGCCAGTGGTACAGTGAACACCCAGAACAGATCGCCAGTTA